>NZ_JAQMTJ010000097.1:0-36368 GCF_028330815.1 Dolichospermum lemmermannii CS-548 | reverse complement strand
TCATTAATACTCCGAACCAACCGATATATAAACGGTTGTCAGTGCTGGTGATCCATTCGCAGAAGCGATTCCATACGTTAGCACTTTCGCGCTGTTGTAAGGTAGTTGTCATGTGTTTATAATTGCGTTTGAGTTATGTATATTTTGGTAGGTGTTTCTACCTCATGAATTTATATTAAGCTTTATGTTTCGATTTGTAAAGCTATTTAAAGTAGGTATTAGTTATGAAAGTCATTAGTTTTTCTGATATCATGGGATTTACAGCAGCTATTGTGATAATTAGGCGGGCAGGATGCCCACCCCACAGGAGTTCTGGACTATTTCAGATGTAAAATTCAACCAGGAGGCCAGGACATAGAACGACCGCCTAGTATATGTATATGGAGATGATAGACCGTTTGTCCGCCATCAACACCAGTATTCATAACTACGCGATAACCGTTTTCCAGTCCTGCTTGTGCTGCAACTTTCTGGACTGTTAATAATAGATGTCCTAAAAGTGCTTGATCTTCAGGTTCTGCGGTAGCTAGATTAACTATGGGTTTTTTGGGTATAATAAGGATGTGGACTGGTGCTTGAGGGTTAACATCTGTAAAGGCTAGTGCTAAATCGTCTTCATAAACAATATTCGCGGGGATTTCTTTACGAATGATTTTACTGAAAATCGTTTCTGTGTTCTGACTCATACAGTTTTACTTACTCATCTGCTCAAGATTTTAAGCGATCGCTGGAACAGGCGATAAAAAGTTAAGCTATTGTGTAGTCAGTGCATTTATAGTTTTATGGCCAAACCTGCGGATGTTAGTACGAAACGCTTAATTAGTCTTGCACCCAATAATTGGGTAAAATGGGTAACGCAAATCCCGGATGTGGTTGCTGGGGAAATTCTCAATTCTGAATTTCAATGGATTAGTAGAGAAAGTGATGTACTTATCCGGGTTGAAAGTAAAGAATATGGGAAGTTTTTAGTTCTCAATGAATTACAATTGCGGTATAAACCAGAAATGCCGCGAAGGATGCGAGCTTATGCAGGATTAGCTGAGGAAAAATATAAATTACCCACATATCCTGTACTAATTAACATTCTCAAAACAGGTGATGCTGAAATCCCCACGCGATATGAATCTAATCTTGCTGGTTTAGAAGTGCGTCAAGATTACCGTGTAATTAACCTGTGGGAAGTAGATGTTAAAATTGCCTTAGAACAACCTTTACCGTCTCTACTGCCTTTTGTGCCGATTCTCAAAGGTGGTGAAGATGAATCTATAATTCGGGAAGCATTGCGTTTATTGCAAGCTGATGAACAATTAAATCAATTAGAAACGGTTCTTGCTTTTTTTGCTACGTTTGTATTAGATAGTTCCTTAGTTCAAGAAATTATGAGGTGGGATATGACAGTTTTACGCGAATCACCTTGGTATGAAGAAATATTGCAAAGAGGAAAAAGAGAAGAACGACTTTCAAACATTGAATCATATTTAAAAGTTAAATTTGACGATGAAGGATTAAAGTTCATGCCAAAAATTTCTCAAACATCGGATTTTGAGCAACTAGGAAAAATTTACCTCTCGATTATCGCAGTTGAAAGTTTGGAGGAATTAAGACTTGTGGTGGACAATTTGTCATAAATGGAAATCTTGATTTTACAAGACTTGATTTTTTTTGTTATCAGTATAAACTGCCGTGACTTATATCACTTGAGAAATTTTTTGTTTGAAATCATTTTGGGTTGAACTTTGAGACAATTTATCCGACCCTACAGCAGTTTCTGGTCGAATGCAATAAAATTGAAGGCGGGGAAACCCCGCCCCTACAGCCTTAAAACTCTGTATCTCCTAACTACGCAAACCGCTGTATCTGTTTAAAAAAGCTAATTTATTGGAATCATCAGAAAATAACGTTTAATGAGTTCTTTTTCTTTCTCTGGTAAAGAAATTTTAAGTTCATTTGATTCATTTATTTTGGATAATTTTCTAATTATATCACTAGTTTTGTTTAGTAAAACTCTTCTATTAATATTAGTTATATTTTTGGGACTGATACTATCAAAATTTCCATCCCACTTCTCTTCAGGAAAATCTATTAAATTCTGTCTTTTATCATCATCACTATATCTAAAGCAGTAATAATAACAATAGTAATCCTTTTTTTCATTATCACCTTCTCTTTTAATTTTCTCGGAAAAAAATAAGGACGCATCATGGATAATTCCATTACGAAATAGACATAATTCTCTTAATGTTTGGTCATCTTCAATATCACCAAAATAATATAATGCTTTTTGAATTGAACTATATCCCTTTGTCTTCGCATGATTTTCCTTTTCTTCACTATTTTTATAACATTTGCCAATTTGATCAAGAATTGCAAAAGCAGCCATAAAAGGAAGAAATGACTTAAACTTGTCAAGTCCAGAAGATTGTCGCATCTCCTCTTCTAGTGTTTTCAGTGTAGAAATTAACTTAAAATCTTTTGTAGATGCGTTTCTGGATAAATGAATATTAATTATTTCAGAATTTGTTAATTCGGAAAGTTTCTTGTCAAAATGCATAATAGACCTCTTGTAAATTAAATTGTTTCGTTAGTAATCTTCACAATATCACAATTAGCCGAGAATTAGCTACTGATTCTTGATTAATAATAAATCAACTTTAAGAAGCATTTATCTCGGCATCACATCATCTAACCGCAGTTGCAGCGAGGGTAAAAGAGGAGATTTAATAAACTCTCCTAACCGATATTTTTGCTGACTATAATCTTCGCCAATTAGTTGACAAACTGTAAATGTAGGTTGTTTTGGTTTACCAATAAAAACAACGCCACCCAATCCCCGATAATCAACAATCCAATATTCAGGAATTCCTAATAAAGCGTATTCTTCAACCTTACGCGCATAATCAGTTTCCCAATTACTGCTAACAACTTCCACAACTAACTTAATAGATTTTCCTAAAGCAATTACTGGTTCGTGTTCCCAAAAAGGTTCATCGTCAAGCACTGTTTCATCTAATACTACAATATCAGGTCGTCGGGCTGTGGCTGTTTCTGCAAAAGGACGGATTAGACAGGTGCGAGGAATAAACCAGGGAAGTTCAGCATGAGTAATAGCAATACCCAGTTTGGTTGCCAGTTTACCACCCACGGCTGCATGGGGTCCAGTTGGTTCCATATCAATCAATTCTGCGTCTGCAAGTTCATAGCGGGGGTTGTTACCGTATTCAAGGATGAATTGTGCAAAGGTTAATAATTTTGTTAATGCTTGAACCATAAGTCACCTGCATCTTTAGCTGTTATTATTATATTAACAATCCTCTTGGGTGATTTCACTCATTGTTAATATACCCACAAATCTGCTTTGATATGATCAAGGTTTATTGATATATAAAAAATGCTGGCTAGAGTTTGGAGTGCATCTATCATCGGGATTGACGCTGTAAAAGTGGGAGTAGAAGTTGATGTTTCTGGTGGGTTACCGGGAATTGTGATTTTAGGTTTACCAGATTCCGCAATTCAAGAATCTAAAGAACGGGTAAAAGCCACTTTAAAAAATGCGGGTTTTGCTTTTCCCATCCGGAAAATTGTCATTAACCTAACTCCCGCAGACTTACGAAAAGAGGGACCCGCGTTTGATTTACCAATTAGTGTGGGAATTTTAGCAGCTTCTGAACAAGTTAACGCCGATTTGTTAGGAGATTTTTTATTTTTGGGGGAAGTTTCTTTAGATGGTAGTTTGCGTCCGGTTGCTGGTGTTTTACCTATTGCTGCAACTGCAAAAAAGATGGGAATTACAGGTTTAGTTGTGCCTATTGATAATGCCCAAGAAGCTGCTGTTGTTGAAGGTTTAGCAGTTTATGGTTGCAAAGATGTTGCTGATGTAGTGGACTTATTAAATAATCCTAAAAAATATCAACCTGTCCAGTTAAATAAAGCAGTAGAAACTACCCAAGAAACATCTTTAAATTTAGCAGATTTGCAAGATGTTAAAGGACAAGCGCACGCCCGCAGGGCTTTAGAAATTGCGGCTGCGGGAGGACACAATTTAATTTTCGTTGGACCACCAGGAAGCGGAAAAACGATGTTAGCAAGGCGGTTATCGGGAATTTTACCACCTTTAAGTTTTCCTGAATCTTTGGAAGTAACACGCATTCATTCTGTGGCTGGATTGTTGAAAAATCGAGGTTCATTAGTTAGAGAAAGACCTTTTAGAAGTCCCCACCATTCTGCATCTGGTCCATCTTTAGTTGGTGGTGGCACTTTTCCCCGTCCTGGCGAAATTTCATTATCTCATAGAGGTGTACTTTTTTTAGATGAATTAACAGAATTTAAAAGAGATGTTTTAGAGTTTTTGCGTCAACCTTTGGAAGATGGTTTTGTGACAATTTCTAGAACTAAACAATCTGTCACTTTTCCGGCACAATTTACATTAGTAGCCAGTACAAATCCCTGTCCTTGCGGTTATTATGGTGATACAATTCAAGGATGTACTTGTTCACCTCGACAACGGGAACAATATTGGGCAAAATTGTCTGGACCATTAATGGATAGAATTGATTTGCAAGTAGCAGTAAATCGTTTGAAACCCGAAGAAATTACTCAACAACCAACGGGAGAAGCGTCAAAATCTGTAGCAGAAAGAGTGAAAAAAGCACGAGAATTGGCTATGATTCGATTTCAAAAAGAAGAAGATTTACAATGTAATGCTCAAATGCAAAGTCGTCATTTACAAAAATGGTGTAATTTAGATGATGCTAGTCGGACTTTATTAGAAGCAGCAATTAGGAAATTAGGGTTATCAGCAAGAGCAAGCGATCGCATTCTTAAAGTAGCACGAACTATAGCAGATTTAGCAGCAGATGAAAACCTTAAACCCCAGCACGTAGCCGAAGCAATTCAATATCGGACAATTGATAGAATGCAATAACTACCCTGTCCAGTGCGATAGAACAAATAAAGCAAAAATAGTCGGTTTAAATAAAAACCAAATTTTGGATTTTGGATCAGTATCAATAACCCAAAATCCAAAGTTTATTAAGCTAGGGCTGGTACAGGAATTTCCAAGTGAGGATATAATGGGAAGCGATCGCACAATGCCGCCACTCGCATCAAACAATCTTTAGTGACTGTATCCGCATCTGGAGAAAGTAAACGATCAGCAATAATATTGCCAATTTCCGTAAATTCTGCCACACCTAAACCCCTAGTAGTCATAGCGGGAGAACCCAATCTTAAACCACTGGTAACAAAAGGTGATTCAGTATCGAAAGGAACTGTATTCTTATTGGCGGTAATATTAACACTGCTGACTAGTTGATCTCCCTTCTTCCCAGTCATACCAACAGAACGTAAATCTACTAACATTAAGTGATTATCCGTGCCATTAGACACTAATTTGAATCCTCTGTTTTGCAATTGCGTAGCCAAAGCGCGAGCATTTTCAATCACTTGGCCAGAATAAGTTGTAAACTCAGGTTTAAGAGCTTCACCAAAAGCCACAGCTTTACCAGCAATCACGTGTTCTAGTGGTCCACCTTGAGTACCGGGGAAAACTGATTTATCCAGCTTTTTACCCAATTCTGCATCACGAGTCAAAATCAAGCCGCCGCGAGGTCCACGTAAGGTTTTATGAGTTGTAGTTGTGACAACATCACAATAAGGCAGAGGGTTGGGATGATGACCAGTCGCCACTAAACCAGCAATGTGAGCAATATCTGCGAGTAAGTACGCGCCAACTTCATCAGCAATACTGCGGAACTTTTGAAAGTCAATAATCCGAGGATAGGCTGAATACCCACAAATTAAGAGTTTAGGCCGTTCTTTGATAGCTAAATCACGAATTTGGTCATAGTCTAATTGTTCAGTTTCTTTACTTACGCCATAATGACGGACTTGGAACCATTTACCAGAAACGTTCACTGGTGAACCGTGGGTCAGGTGTCCTCCATGGGATAAGTCCATACCCATAATTGTGTCCCCTGGTTGCAGCAGGGTTAGGAAGACGGCAAAATTAGCCTGTGCGCCGGAATGGGGTTGAACATTGGCATGAGCCGCACCAAATAGCTGTTTAGCCCGGTCAATGGCTATTTGTTCAATTTCGTCAACAAACTCACAACCGCCATAATAGCGTTTACCTGGTAATCCTTCAGCGTATTTGTTGGTTAATACTGAACCTTGGGCAGCTAATACGGCAGCAGAGGTAAAGTTTTCACTCGCAATTAATTCCAAGTGGTCTCGTTGACGCTGTAATTCTTGGTTAATTAGTTCATTAATAGCAGGATCAGAGTTTTTTAACAGGTCTGAATTAGTTTTTGTCACGTTTATTATCCTTATGGCAGTTGACGAAAATCGAGATTGCGGTTAAACCTATTACCAAAGTTAGAAATCAGGCAACTTGTTTATTATAGGATTTAGACGGAAAAGCTTTGAGAACTGGGAACGTCATTATCTAAGAATTGCTGACTTTCATCAACGTGGTAGCCTGAACTTATGTATTATTTTGTACTCAAATTTACAAAAATCTAAGATATATAAGATACAATAAACCTAGATTATCTAGTTAGGAACGTGGATTTATTAACTTACAATTCTTTGTAGGTTGGGTGAAGCGACAGTGTAACCCAACATTAGATTACTTCCTGACTCTATTTGGAACAAGGAGGAGTTGAGATGTTAGTCATTTTAATGGACAATCAAATCCTTAGCTCTGAAAAGGTCTGTCAGTCTTGTTTACTGGCAAATGGTAGTGGACAACCTCGCTGGGGTGGAGGTAAACTGCGCTGTGGTCAAGCAATTAATAAGTTTACAGAACAACAGCCAGATCAATACGAGTGCGTTATGGGCTTTCGTGTCGCCAATGTAGAATAATGTTGACACTCTGCGGTCTAAAGACACGCAGATTCTTTAAGACCTGCTTAAAAAGGATAGTCAATTATCCTCCTAGACGCTCAAGACAACTACCAGTACGACAGGTATTGCAATTGCGCTTACTTTTGATTTTTTTGCTGCTTTTGTGAGTCCATCAATTTTTAATGTTAAACGCTCCATGATTTACCATTGCTTGTTTACCCAGGCTACGGCTATGCCGAGACGAGATAAATCAGGGGTTTCTCCTTAATAAAACACTTCTTGGCGTTGATGGTTATTCCTACTTGCTAATTAATTCTATCATGTCACGGCGAATAAATTCGCCGTTGGCACTTCCTCCACGCATCTATTGCCAAGTGGCTTCCGTGCCTTTCGTTCTATTTGGTGATTTGTCAGCAAGGTCAAGCATCTGCGTTATCCTAAGCTCAATAGCTGTTAAAATTTAGCCACAGGAGAACACAAAATGTCTTGGCGCGGGTCTACAACTTTCCCTGATCGAATTTTTGCCTGTTTACCTTATCTACTGCCTTTGATTGAGGTATTTGCTTTCGGTCAGTTTTTAATGAATGATTTTCCACTGTTAGGACTGATATTTTTACCCCTGTTGCCACTATTAAGAATTTACTATGGTGTCCGTTATGCGGGAATGATTATTTTCTTTGCTTTGTGGCTGTTGGTGGTCAGAAACGAGAAAATTAATCATTTTATTCGTTTTAACACGATGCAAGCCATCATTCTCGATATTGTGATCTTTTTATGTAGCATCTTGACCGATATTGTGAAATTAGTTCCTGGTAGTGGATTTGCTATGCAAACACTTTATACAACCATTTTCATGGGGATATTAGCAGCAGTTGTTTATTCCGTTGCTCAGTCATTAATGGGTAAGTATGCGGAAATTCCCGCGATTTCCGATGCAGTACATATGCAAGTACGCTAACAGTTAACGGACGATAACTGTGTTTTCTAGGCGACCAATTCCTTCAATTTCTACACGGATGCGATCGCCTATTTGCAAAGCCCCTACCCCCATCGGTGTACCAGTTAATACTATATCCCCAGGTAATAAAGTCATCACTTGACTAATATAAGACACCAAAAAATCTGGGGAAAATACCATTTGATCAATACAAGTAGATTGGACTGGATGGGGATTATCATTCAGAAACGTCTGTAATCTCGCTCCTGGGTTTAATTCTCGGACAATCCAAGGACCCAAAGGACAAAAAGTATCAAAACCCTTGGCTCTTGTCCATTGGGGATCTTTTTTTTGTAAATCCCTGGCTGTAACATCATTGGCAATGGTATAACCCCAAATTTTACTTTGGGCTTGGGCTGGGGTACAATCACTTGTGCGATCGCCAATCACCAAAGCCAATTCTCCTTCATAGTCTACCCGTTGAGACTGATAAGGATACTTAATTTCTCTTTCTGACGCAATCACAGATGTAGGCGGTTTGAAAAAAATTAGCGGTTCAGCGGGTACAGGTGTTCCCATTTCCGCCGCATGATCAGCATAATTCTTGCCTACACCCACAATTTTTGAAGGCGCACAGGGGGCTAGAATCGTGTAAGAATTGGATGGCAGGATTAAATCCGTAGGTTGACCATCCAACCAAGGTGGAGCATCCAGCACTTCTACATTCTGAGAAAGCTGGAGTAACCCATAGTAAATTTTCCCTTCTTGACTTTGAACTCGCACATATCGCTGCGCCATAACTTTGACAAATATCCTTGAATATACTTTGTTCCAGCAGAATGTGCTTAATGATTGCCATTAAAAACTTGTAAGATTATATGATAAATATTGAAAATCTTATGACCTTAATTAACAAACTATTAACCAGTGGACAAATCCTGCTCAAAATTGTGCTACTGTGGAATAACTAAAAAATTGTCAAAATTCCTTGTTGCTTGAGATGTTAATCAATTAAAGTATCGCCCATGGCAATATTTGTATAAATTAATACCTCTTCAGCCATTGTCCATAAGGTGAATTAAAAAACATGACCACAGTTTACGAAACCATGTACATTTTGCGTCCTGACTTGGGAGATGAGCAAGTAGTACAACAAATCGCCAAATACGAAAACTTAATTCGTGAACACGGTGCTGAGAATATTGAAATTCAAAACCGTGGTAAGCGTCGTCTGGCCTATGAAATTCAAAAGCATCGTGATGGCGTTTATGTTCAACTCAACTACACAGGTCCTGGAACTGTAATTGCTATCATGGAACGCGCAATGCGATTGAGTGAAGAAGTGATTCGCTATATGACAGTCAAGCAAGAAGTTCACAAAGAAAAACCAGAAGAAGTTGTAGCAGCTTAATAACCGCGTTTTCCGAGGTTATTAGTTAGATAACTCCACAAAAAAGATGAACTGCTTGCAGCAGGGCTTCGCTATCCAATTTTGTGGTATCGTTCTTGTATTATTAGCGGGCAAGACTTGTACTGAGCTTGTCGAAGTATGCCCGCACTACAAGAAATTTTGGATATTTCTTTAATTGGAAGTCTCTTAGCAGTTCAGCAGTATGGCCTGCGTCATACTGCGACATCAGGAAATTACTAAAAATCGCTCAATTATTTCACTCGAACTGCGACCTATGTGATATAATCGGCGCAAGTGAAAAATTAACTATATATATTAAGTAAGAGCTTTAAGTGACTGTGAGCCAATCTGATATACCAAACATCCAAGAACTGTCCACCGAAATCTCGCAGTTGCGCCAAGACTTGCAACTGCGAGATCAATTAGTTCAACAGTTATCTCAAGAACTATTCCGGCTAGTTAAGGGTAATACTAACTTTACACCGCCAAAATCTGAGCCAGAGATAGATTTGAGTCAATTGCAGGCTTTAAGAGATCAAATTCAAGCCGTCGAACAGCAGGTGACGTTCTATCAAGAGCAAATTACGAATCGTGATACGGAGATTTACCAATTAAGACAGTCTGTACAAGAACTAACTGATCGTAGTCGAATGTTAGAGCAGGTAGTACAGGAATTACCCCAAATTTACCGTCGTAAGTTTGAGGAACGCATGACACCAGTGCGAGACAAGGTCACAATCCTACAACGAGAAAATCGCCAATTGCAAGCCGAATTGCAAAGTGTGAGTTATCGTTTAGCACTTAAAAACCGCTACACAAATCATGGCGGTATTGATTTACCTACTTTTCCTCGTTCGGAAGTTACAACCGATAGTTTACCTGCTGCCCAAAATGTCTAAAATTTGTGACTGTATTTGAATTAAATCAAAATTTTTATTCCGCAGTACCTATCTTTTTTTGAGGTACTGCGGACTTTAGTTAGGGCTTGCTGAATAAGATTAGAAGGAATAACAGATAAGGGTTTCAGGTTTTGATTTTTCTACGAGGTCAGGTATCTGAACCTATAATTGGTATATCTCATCAAAAAGTTCTTTCACTTGCCATTCCGGGAAATTATTTGATTATGCTCCAAAGACTATATGTACACAACTTCAGATGTTTAGAAAACTTTGAACTAACCATGAAGGAGATGTCATCTGCTCTCTTGATTGGAAAAAATGGTACAGGTAAATCAACTATTGCAACCGCATTAGAGGTATTTCAATCTATTGGTAGAGGCATAAATAGAGTTGGTCAACTTGTCAAGTCTAAAGATTTTACTCGTGGCAGGTATGATGTTCCCATTCGCTGGGAAATAGAAGTATTACTTGAGGAGAAATTATATAAATACATCTTGTCCTTGGAGTTGCCAGAAAAATTTAAAGAATTGCGAGTTTTTGAAGAACAACTTTTAGTTGCAGGAAATCCAATTTACTCTCGGAAAGAAGCACAAGTTACTATTTATAGTAGTTCACAAAATCGTGAATCTCAGTTTTTAGTAGATTGGCATTTAGTAGCCCTTCCAGTTATTCAGGAGCAATCAGAAACAGATCCACTTCATACTTTCAAAAATTGGCTTGCTCATATAATTATTCTAGCACCAATTCCTAGTTTAATGACTGGAGATTCCCACGGAGAAACTTTACAACCAAACAGAGATGGTGCAAATATTGGGGAATGGTTTTCTGGTTTACTTGGTAGATATCCTGCGGCCTATAGAGACGTTGATAAATATTTACGGGAAGTTATGCCCGATTTTCAAGATTTCTTGAATGAACTTATCGGTAAAGAGTTCAAAAGTTTAATTGTGAGATTTGCTGAAAATAATGCAACCTTGAATGTTAACTTTCAAGATTTATCAGATGGTGAAAAATGCTTTTTTCTTTGTGCTGTGGTATTAGCAGCTAATAAATTTTATGGGTCAGTTTTTTGCTTTTGGGATGAACCTGACAACTATCTCTCTATCTCAGAAGTAGGTCATTTTATCACATCTCTGAGACGTTCATTTAAGGATAGTGGCCAAATTTTAGTAACTTCTCATAACCCTGAAGCAATTAGAAAATTCTCCAATGAAAACACCTTTATTCTGGATAGAAAAAGTCACTTAGAACCAACTTTAATTAGATTGCTTAGTGATATACCTGTTACTGGCGATTTGATTAATTCTTTGATTTGTGGTGATATAGAATTATGAGTATAAATAAGAATAAACCACATCTGTTAATTTTACCTGAAGATGATGCTAATCGTCAGATTATTAATGGATTTATTCAAAATTTGAATGTGAATAATCGGGCTATTCAAATCCTACCAATTGCTGATGGTTGGAAAAAAGCTGTAGATAAATTCACAAATGATCATATCAAAGCCATGCGACAATATCCACAGAGAAATATCCTATTAATTATTGATTTTGATGAATGTGAAGATAGATTAAATTTCGTAGAAAGTTATATTCCAGATGATATAAAAAATAGAGTATTTGTTTTAGGTGTACAATCTAATCCAGAGAGTCTTAAAAGGGATATTCAAAAGAATTTTGAGACTATTGGAGAATCTCTGGCTATAGATTGCGCGGAAAACAATCATAAATTATGGGAACATCGTCTTCTCATACATAATAAAACTGAGTTAGAACGGATGATTTTATCTGTTAAACCATTTCTGTTTCCAAATTAAACCAAGAAACAATAGACATCTGGTGAAAATTAAATATGCGTGACTTACAACCCTTGTAGAGACGTTCCATGGAACGTCTCTACATTCTTTTCTGGAGATGTCTAATAGTTACACTGCTAAGAAAAAGCCTAAAAAAAGAGAAATTTAATATCTTCCTCTAAAAAAAATAAGGAATATTGGGGTTTCCAACCTAATTGGTTGTGAATTTTATCAATGTTACCCAATAATTGAACTGATTCATCCGGTCGGTAAAAAGCAGGATAAACCAACGACAATGTAATCTTGCCAGTTTAACTCAACAAAGTTAAAAGCACAAGCTAATCCAGTGATTAGGGCTTTCTTGGTCATTTGCTGATATTTTATAATTGCTGATTTGCCGTTTGATAGGTGGTTATAAATAAGACGGAATAAGTTGAATTTTAACCGTTAATTTCAGATTGCTAGAATCTATACTATCTATAAACCACTATCTATAAACCTTGTTTGGGAAAATCGGTTGAACTTAGTTTATTTTAACTTCGTATTATATATAGTCTTCTATTGAGATTTTTTAGAATAGTTTCCAGCCATGTTTTTTGAAAAAGTAAATTGCCGATTGAATATTAATTATTGTTAACTTCAGGGATTTATATGAACCTTTTGCCCAGTGATGAAAAATATGTACATGAGGATAAAATACAGTTTTGTACTTTTTAGCCATTCTCAGAGTTATATCTGCATCTTCAAAGTACATAAATATGTTTTCATCAAAATATCCAATTTCATCTAAATACTTTTTACGAAAGAGCATGAAGCATCCAGATAAATACAAAACTTCCGCTATCTTATTGTAACCCATATCGCGCATTTCATACCAGTCCAGATAGGGTTTTAGAAGAAAATGTAATGGCTTAGGAATAAACCGTCTAGCGAACAGAGCAAATAATGTTGGATAGCGTTTACAAAGATATTGTGTCTCACCACTAGGGAAAAATATTTTGGGTTGAATTAGACCAACTTCTTGATTAGTTTCTAAATAATCTATTAGTTGTGGTATGACATTTTCATCAAAATAGATGTCTGGGTTAAGCACAAGATGGTAATCAGACACTCCACATTTAGAAATAGCTATGTTATGGGCTTTACCAAAGCCTACATTGTCACCATTGTTATAATAGTCAACGTTTTCTAAATCTTGGAATACCGTTTCCAAATCTGGAGAGGGTGAGTTGTCAACAACACACAAGTTAATCTTTAATGGTGTATTGATAGTAGATAATACTGTCTTATAAATCATATCAGGATTATTTTTATATAAGACTAGTGAGGCGCTAATTGTAAGCATAAGTGGTATTTGCTAAAAGAGTTAAATCAGGATGTTAAGTTATAATAGACCATCAGTCCTATATATCCATATTTATAACTCGTAATAAGTTTGGTTTGAGTGCATCTATGGAGTAATTATTGTGGAATTCTTCAAGGCAATATTTTTTATGATAATTGGCTTTCAAAATACAAATTTCAAGTATTTTTATATTGTTAGCATGATCATAGACATCCTCAACAAAGTAACCAGTTTTGCCATCAACAATCACATCAGGTAGCGAACCACATTTAGATGCTATTACTGGTGTTTCTTGCATCATTGCATTTGCAAAGACTGCACTTTGTGTGCTACTTAGGTAAAGACATAAAATTGCATAACTCGACGCAATACTTTCGGCAATTTCTTGGTCTGTTATATAGTCTTTAGCAATGATTTTCAGATTTAGTCCCTCGCATTTTTTTGCCCGAGCTAGTAAATGTCCATAAAGATTAGAACTGATAATTTGAAACTGAAATTGCATTTTGTGATTTAGGCAGTATTCTACAAGCTCTAAAAAGGGAATAATGCCTTTTTCTTTAGCAATATGCCCTACATAACTAAAATAAATCCTTTCTTTGATATCAGTATTTGCCATTGGAAACATTAATGGTAGCAAACTACATTTACCAGCCATTTGAGGATAATTTTTTTTAAAAATCTTCAACGCATATTTAGAAGGTAGAAGACAGTGTTCTATATTTCTTACAGACCATCGACCTATAATCATGGCTATAAAAATGTAAATTCCCTTACTAACTCCAAAGTGAAACAGATCTGAAAAAGTTTTATGTGGTTCATGTAACCATAGAAATCTCTTGCCTCTAACATAATTTGCATAATCTTTTAAGAAAAGAGCATTAGCCGGATGAGGATTCATTACTAAACAATTTATTGGACTATTTTCGGCAATAATGCTTAAATTTTGTCTCCATTCTTTTCTTAAGAACTCATATAAAAAGCCATTTTTTTGTGGGATATAAGAAATAATATCCGAGGGATTAACACCTTTTTCAATTAGGAATGAAAAATACTTATTATGACACAAAAATCTAATAGGAATGTTCAACTCTTTGCCTGCACAGTATAGAGCATACATATGGGATGAATAGACGGGAGAATATTTTAAGCTGACTAGGAGCATAGTTTTTTTAAATTGTATACATTAGTTCCATTTTTACATATCTAAACTTAGAAGTCTATAAATTTTCATCTTTATATTTACTGACTATAAATGGAGAGTTGATCTTGAGTAAATCTTTCAGCATTATTAATTTATTTACCATACTTATTATTAATTTGTCACCATTATTATTTGCATATTTAAGACGTATATTAGATTGCTCACTAATTCTTTTTTGTGATTGACTAGAAATGCCTCCAGGTTGAAATTTTGCAACTATTATAGGGAGATAAAATATTTTTATCCCTTTTAGCATTCTGAGAAATACATCATAATCCATAGAGGTTTTGATAGATTCATCAAATTTATAATGATTGTGAAGAGAAGTTTCGCAAAAAACAGCTTGATGAGGCAAAAACATAAAATAGCTCAGAAATTTTGCCGACAGTTTTGGTGGATTGTACAATACTTCTTTGAAAGTATAATCTGATGATACTATAGAGCCAACTGCAAACTGCCACTTGTTTTCTAAATAGCTAGCAACTACCTCAGAAATAACTTTCTCTGAAGTAAGTACGTCTCCAGAATTCAAGAAAAATATTAAATTCCCAACACTTCTGTCTATACCTTTATTAAAAGCACTTGATATACCATTATCTTTTTCTGAAACATAAGTAAAAATTTTAGAGTGTTGGTACGACTGCAAAAATTCTTTAGTACCATCACTGGAATCACCATCTATGATAATGTGCTGTATCGTTTCATAATCTTGTTCTTTTACTGATCTTAATGTCTCGGATAAACCGACAAGATTATTCCTGGATATAGTGACTATTGAAACTAGACAATTATTCATAAACTAATTACAAAAGAAGGGAACAGGGAACAGATAAGAAACACTCATTTGCTGAGTTTAAAGCTCAGTCAAAAAAAAGATGTTTTTAAAAGATGAGTAGCCCGAAAAAAAACAGTGTCATTATTTCAATCTCATGTTTTTAAACATGAGTTTTTCCTGTTGCCTGCGATGCACTGAGCTTGTCGATAGCGAAGCGTGGCGTAAGCCATAGTGTTGCCCGTTCCCTGTTCCCTCTGAAAACTTAATATACATGGTTTTAACATAGATTGATGTCTAATAAAAATACTCAATCAATTTAATGAGGTTATAATTTAGCGGTTTCCCCTCAAGTACAATGGTACTCTCTTTTTTAGCTGTGTTGTCAGCGCTCTGAATCTTAGGAATTCTGTAAAATGTGAAAGAAAATACAGATATAAAAGCCAAAATTAACAAATACCTTTTATAACTGCTAAACTGCTTAGATATAGATAAAAATGGAATATTCAGCAACCACAACGGAAAATATAAGAAATTAAATAGTCCTAACCTGTAAGGTAGAATAGAAAATGGGAGGGTTATAATAATAACTATCAGTTGAAACTTGCCAATCATTCTTAAATATTGCAAATATTCTAAATTATCAACAAGAATCGTGTGTTGATAATTATCTTGATCTGGATAAAATAAATCTTCCCTTATTTCTAAAAAGCACAATAAACTTAATGCTATTTGCAATACAAATACAGGGTTGTATAAGTCTACAAAATTTGTAATTTCTGTTTGATTATCAAAAAATATAGCTGCTTTTTCAGAAGCTAAAAATCCACTTTGATAAAAAGGTAACAAAATTATAGATAAAGTTGAGTTTAACAAGTTGGGATTAATTTGAGTTATGAAAATTATCAATAACAAGGTTATTACAAAACTAACTCTGTAATAACGATTATTGAAGAATCGGATAAATTTATTGTTTTTATTAGTCTTTGGGAATAAATCTTTAAATATTAAAATAACAAGAAACAAACCACTATAATAATGCATGAAAGTAGCTATTATAGCAAGTAAATAACATATTACATGGTTTTGCTTGTAAAAACTAATACCCATTAATAAGATGGATAATGACAAACAAGATCTGATCAAGAATAATGGAACACCCATAGCAGGTGCAACTAGCGCGTAATATATACTGATAATTATATATGCCACATCTAATTGGTTTAATCTAGCGCATATTCTTAAAATTGCTATAGTTGAGATTATATTAAATATTAAAGCATTTACTAAGAGAAAAAGTTTTTCATTATCACTAATTAAAACAGCTAAACAATATTCATATATTTGATATAGTGGCTCCATCTTTCCCTTTAAATATAACTGGCTAATATCAAATGATGATAGAGATTCCTGGAATGATTCTATGTATTCAATCGTATCACTAAAAGGTATAATTGTTGCTCCTATAAGCGAACTTACAACAGATGCGGAGAAGATGAGAAATAGAGATATGTAATCTACGTATTTCTTATTTTTCGAGAAAATAGCAGCAAAGCAGGCAACAGGTGGATATAAAACTGGATAAAAGTAAAGAATTGGAATGCAGAATAATAATTGTAATCCATTCATTTTCTTATAAGTTAGTAGAAAGTATTATATGGTGATAGCGAAACTTATGGGGTGAATAAAATTTCACTTTTCCCTTATGTTTTGATAAACTGATAGATAATTGTTAGCTTGTATTTCTAAAGTAAAGTTCTGCTCAACTTTTTCACGACCATTACTTCCTAACTTCTGTAATCTTTCTTCATCCTCCAGTACCCAAGCAATTCCTCTGGCTAAGTCTTCTACATTAAAAGGTTTAGCCAGGTAGCCATTTTGTTGATATTCTATCATATCAGGCATTCCGCCAATATCAAAAGCTACGCAAGGAGTCCCGCAAGCTAAAGACTCCATAACTGTGTTTGGCAAATTATCTTGCACAGAAGGAGCAAGAAATACATCTGCTGCTGCGTAGACTAAGGAGAGGGAAATATCATCATTTAATCTACCTAAATAATGTGATTTAAAGCCAAGTTTAGTAGGATTTTTAGGTTGAGAAGATCCAAATACAACCAATTCTACTTGCTCCCCCCACCCAGATTGACTGAGCTTTTGTAAAGCTGATTGTAGAAAATTAAACCCTTTTCTGGGATCGCTTGTTGCACTCATAGCTCCAAATAGAATCAGTTGCTTATCTTCAGGTAAACCGAGAATAGACCGTGCTACAGATTTTTCAAGTGGTTTATACTGTGTCGTATCCAGTCCATTAGGAATAACTTCAATTCTTGTATCTTTTAGTAAAGAGCTAGAAGCTGCACATTTAGCCAGCCAATGACTAGGAGTAACTATAGTTAGATTTAAGTTTTGCCATGCCCTTACTTTGCGCTTCCAAATCCAGCGTGATAAGTCTTTTTCTTTATTACTATGCAGTTGGGGACACGCACCACAGGAGTTTGTGTAACTCATGCAATCTCCGTTATAATGACAACCTCCAGTAAATGCCCACATATCATGGAGCGTCCAAACAATGGGTTTGTTGAACTTAGCAATTGTCTCTATTTTTAAATAGCCACCATTAATCCAGTGTAAATTAATCACGTCGGGATTAATTTGAGCTACTTGTGCAGCTAATCGATCTGGTAGCCATTGAACGGAATAGGTAGAGCGATCGCGCTGGGAGTAAATTTGTAATGGTAGACTATCGAGAGTGGGTTTTAATTTGCCAATACCTTTATTTACTTTGCTTTCTGGAGCAATTACTGTGTAATCATCACTTTGCTTATTTTGTACAAGCATTTGGGAATCTACATTTATACTCTGTAAGCCTTGGTGCAAACGATAAGTAGCACGGGCGGCTCCTCCACTAATATCACTAGCACTAATTAATATTGGTTTAATCATTATATTAACTGATCATTTGTCCAAAATTTATTCGGTAAAGGTTGATTAAACTCCTCGCTCATCCAAATCTCTTCCTGGTGCAAGACAAGCAATCGTTTATCATAATTTCTGATATACAGATGTAACAGAATGTCCACAAGGTAAAACTCTATCGTCTTTAAGACCTAAAACTAACATTCTTCCTATTAAACTTGCTAATTTAGACAAGATTTTATGAATTAATCTTTTTTCTATTAACATATTACCTTTGGAAATATTCAGTAATTCATATAGAGATATAGATGCTAGAGTCGAGGCATACCATCTTTTATGAATATCAGAAAGCTTCTCATGGTGAAGTTCAATGATTTTTAAATTATACTTTTGACCGATATATTCTAAAGATTTATCTGACCACCAAGTTACATGATGCGGGGGCATATTCAAAATATTGTTTTTAGCTAAAGAAATAAATGAATCAGCACTAGGAATTGAATAAATAAGCAATCCTCCAGGTTTTAAGCATTTAAGACTTGCTTCTATGAAAGAAGCTATATCACCTATGTGTTCAAGAACTTGAAAAGCACACACTATATCATAGGTTTCAGGAAAATTAACAGAGTGTTGCTGTATTGACTGATTAAGTATGGTTATTTTATTTTGCTTTGCCAACTCCATTGCTGTTTGGCTAAATTCCAAACCTACATAGTTTTGACTAGCAATTTTTTGTGCAAAAGCCCCCTTTCCAGATCCAATCTCTAAGACTGAATGAGAGGATTTAATATATTGACTAGCATAGTTATACTCTTCTTTTTCATCTAGATAGTACCAGTCAAATTTCTGTAATTTCTCATAAAAAGATTCTGAGGCCGTAATAGTCGGATAGAAAAATCTTAAATCTGAGTCTAAACAATGATACAAACCTATTTTTTCTGTTTGACCAAACTCTTTAGATATATCAGATCCCAACATTTTCTGATATTGTTTATTTAAATCTTTAGTTGTAACTTCTTCGATTAGATTTAGCTTAGTGCTTTTGCTCAGAGGGCAAGTAATTTCCATCATTTGATTCATCTGCCTTTATTAAAACCTTGTGATTCTAGCTTTCGTTGAATATGCGGAGCAATTTTTTCAACAATTTGAGTTATAGCCTTACTGGTATTTGGTATTTATCACCAAAAAATAAATTATCCAATTTTGTGGTATGGGCATTCTGCCCACCTTTGATGATTAGCGGGCAAGATGCTCGCACCACAATAAATTTTTGGGTATTTTTTTAATTGGAAGTCCCTAAGATTAAGTTATTTGTATTGATAAGATGCTTTTCACTTGGAAATGATTTTTTTTATTTTTCGCTTTACCCTGTCAATTAATGGCGTACCAAATACAGTTTCATCTGCCAGAATATCAGCTTTTCTATCGTTGATCATAAAAGGCGGATGTACTAAAGGAAAATTAACTTCCTGAGTAGGCAAATTAGAGAGTTTATTATCACTATCTTTAGTATGTGTAGAAGATTGACCAAATCCGATATTGGATACAAGGTTCACATTAGATATGATGCTAAGAAAGTTGTTGATTAAACAAGCAAATGTCCATTGATAGTCCCATGTTCCGACTTTCCCATCATAAGTATTTTGGAATATTTTTTCCCAGTATTTTACCGATTTCTTACTTGGCAGAATATTTTCCAGCCAATTGCCATTTTTAATTTCTGTCCACAAGCTCATCTTTGAATCATAATACTTCCATGATCTTCTCCAAGTTGCCCAACCCCAAATGTATGGATATTTTGAAAAGTAATAACTATATGAGCTGCTTCTGTAACCCAATAGATTATTCTGTCCAGAAATAATAGCAATTCTTGTATCATCTCGATAACGCTCTAAAAGTTCTTCACAAAAAGGAAAGAAACTAGGATGAGGAAGACAATCATCTTCAAGGATAATAGCTTCTTCAAACTCAGAAAATACCCAGTCTAATCCACTGGAAACTCTGAGTTTACATCCTAAATTAACATCTGAATAGTTGGTCAATACTTCGCATTCCCAATCCACACCGTCAATAATTGCCCGCGCAGCAGCACACTTTTCTGCTTCTCCCGGACGGTCTGCACGAGGTCCATCAGCAACAACTAAAAGTTTGGGAGGTTTAGCCTGACGGATGGCTTCAAATACTCTCTTAGTAGTATCTGGGCGGTTAAATATGATAAAGGCAACTGGTGTTTTCATAGTTATTTTATTTATATAGGCATCTGGTTTGAATTTTGAATATCTACTGAATTTTAAACCCAGTTTAGGAATTAAATAGCAGTCAAAACCATTATATATTACAACAAATTTACCAATTAAAGGGTATAAGAGATTTAACCTGAAGATTAAATATTTTTCTGGTTTTGGGATGGGTGGCATTACTTAAAAAAGAAGCCATCGCTTGAGATATGACAGTAGCTATAGCAGCACCAACTCCACCATAGGTAGGGATCAAGAATATATTTAAAATCACATTGGTAATTGCTCCTACAATCGTCCTGCGGAGAGCAAATTGATTTAAACCTTCCGCAACAAACCAGGATGATGTTCCCACCCCCATAAATACAAATAAAGAAGCCCAAATATGAATTGCCAATATAGGTGCTGATGCTTCATAGCTTTTACCAAATAATGTCGTAATAATCGTTCCAGACAGAAATGACATTGGCACAGCGACGACAATAGAGAGTAAAGATAACAAGCGCAAAAACTGTTCTATTCGGCGATAATACAGGGATTCACTTACTTCTTTAGCAGCATAAATTGCTGGAGATACTGAAGAAGCGATCGCCATGGGAATGAAATACCAAACCTCAGAAATACGTGTTGCTGCTGAGTAAATACCCACAGCTTTATCACCAACCATTTGCCCTAGCATGATCTGGTCAATTCTCATGTAAATCATGATCGTTAAACCAGACAAAATTAAAGGCCAACTTTCCTTGAGAAGTGTTTTAGCTAGTAGTAGACTCCAAGGCCACAACCAAGGTGAGTAACCCCTAATTTTGTAGGATATCATCAAACCGATCGCACCTAAGCCTACCTCTCCTAATGCTGTCCAAGCAAAAGCAATTAATGGAGCATGGATACTGATGAGAGCGACTTTAACTAAAGAAATAATGACAAAAGCTGCGTTCTTAGCAATTACAGTGTACTTAGACTGTACCTGAGACTGAAACCACAGATCAATGGTGTCAAAAGCCTGAAAAATTCCTACAGATGCCAAAATTGCTACTAAAGAAATAGTTAATTGGTCATCATGACGCAGCACAATAATAGAGCTAACTGCTAATACTAAAGCCGCAATTCCACCAATCAATTTGAGCCAGAATGCTGTCCCTAAAATTTGCAACCTCTTTTCAGGTTCACGCACAATAGAGCGGACTACTATGGCATCTAAACCGAGAGTAGAAAGGGTACTGAATAGGGCTACAAAAGCAGTAGCGTAGTTAAAAACTCCAAACTGTTCTACTCCTAAGTAGCGAGCGACCCAGACACCTACAAATAACCCCACACCCATGCGAAGGATACGGTCTGCAAAAAGCCACCCTGTATTAGCAATAATACTCCGTACTTTTTCACTAGATTTGAGAAGTGATATTTTCTTATTAAGATTGAATTTACCTAGCATAAGCAAATTTTCATTCTGAGCATCTTTGTACGGATAGGTAAATTTAATTAGACATAGCTTTCCCCTACCTCAACCTTCCCAGTTACGAGTAGGTGGCGAGGGAGGAACTGAGATCAAAAGACTATCAAAGCTCAACTCCTAAAACAAGGTATTGCTTAGTTAAGCCATTCTCAACCAGCCAAATACATCATCAACAGTTAATTTTAACTCTATTCCTGCCAATACAGGCAGAATATCGGTTTTTTCCATTAGTATTGGTTGGCGATCGCACAAAAATACTAGAATACTTAAATCATCAGGATCAAGAAACCATCCTAATTTACACCCATGCTCCATACAATACAAGATATTGCCAATCACTTTATTTGATTTCTGTTCAGGAGAAAGAATCTCAATTACCCAATCGGGAGCTAGTTCAAATCTATCTGGGACTTCTCCACTACTAAGGAAAGGAATATGTTCCCATGTAAAAACTGCTATATCGGGAACAATTGAGCGATTACCAAAGCTACACCTGAGTTCAGGGAAAGCATAGGCAATTTTTTCAGATTCACTCACCAAATTAATTTCGCCACTAAGTTTCCCTTGCAGTCGGCTGTGTCTTCCTTTCGGCATAGGTTTTTGAATAATTTCCCTACCCAAGAACTCTGATGCTGGCTTTGTTTCCGGTAGCATCAGAAACTCCTGCAATGTGAGATATTTTATGGCGCTGATGGTCATAAAGGATGATTATTGTAGCCCTTAGTCGACATCGTTTTGATAATTATACCATAATTTAGACATAGCTTTCCCCTACTTCAGCCTTCCCAGTTACGAGTAGGTGGCGAGGGAGGAACTGAGATCAAAAGACCATCAAAGCTCAACTCCTAAAAAACGAATAATTTTAGTTAATTTCTTAGCGGTGCAAACTGTATTTGCACTAACCAAAAAACTCTACATCTTAGTAGGTTAATATTACATGAGCGGGAAATAAAGTCAAGTCTTACCGCAGATTGGCCTGAGAAAACTTCCCCTTACTATCTACTTTCTCACCGTAATAACCTCTCTGATAATAATACCCACCATAACTACTTTCCTCACTAATACCATTCACTACCATTCCCAAAATAGGCACTTTCCCATGATTAAGTAATAATTTCGATGACTTCACCGCTGAATATTCCACCTTGCCAGGACGGACAACCAGCAATAATCCATCCACATACTTACCAACAATCAGTGGATCAGTAACAGCAGTCAAGGGTGGTGTGTCAATGATGACAAAATCATAATCATTCCTTGCTTCTGCAATCAAGTCAGCCATGCGCTGGGAATCCAAAAGTGCGACTGGGCTAGGCGGAATTTTTCCGGCTGGCAACATATTCACCTGGGGAGATACCTCCTGGACAGCATTTTTTAACTGTGTCTGACCAGCTAAGATATTGCTTAGTCCCAATAAATTGGGTATTTCCCAAACGCGGTGCTGACGGGGACGGCGCATATCGGCATCCACTAACAGCACTCGTTGTCCTACGTGGGCTGCGGCTAGGGCTAAATTTGCTGCCACAAAAGATTTACCTTCTTCAGGGGTTGAACTAGTGAGCAAAATTACCCGTAATTCTTTGTCAGATAGGGTAAAGCCTAAATTAGTCTGGAGCATTTCAAAAGATGTAGTAACTGGTGAATAGGGGTTATCCAACAAGGGCAACTCTTGCCGACCTTCCTGCCGATTTTTTGGATTTTTTTTACCATATTGGGGAATCGTCCCCAGCAAAGGAAAGCCCAACAGCCGATTCGCTTCTTCAACATTTTTGAGAGATTGATTCATGGATTCCAACAGCAGCGCTGTTCCCGCACCTAAGAGGATTCCCAAAAATCCGCCTAGTGCTAAGTTGAGGGGAATCTTGGGAGAAACGGGACGGTCAGGAACTAAAGCCTCAGAGATGATCCGCGAATTACCTACATTCTGATTCTCTAGCACCTGAACTAACTGAAATTGCTTCAGAAATTCTTGATAGGTGATTTGTGCCACGGATAACTGTCGCTGTAGCTGTAGCTGTTGTTGTTCCAGTCGAGGTAAGCTATCCAAACGTCGCCTATTAATTATAAATACCTTTCGCAATTCTCCGATTTGGTTTGTTAAGGCTAACCTTTCCACCTCTGATTTGACTAAATCTTGAGTTAATGCCTGTTTGAGTTCTCCTACCTGCAAGTTCTGTTGGGGGAGAGACTTGGAACTACCAATGGTTTGGGCAACTCGCTCTTCTAGTAACTTTTTAAGAGATGCCTCTTTCAATACCAAATTCACAACTTTTGGATTATCACTAGTATAAAGTGTTTGCGCTGTTGCTAGGTCATATTGTGTTTTCTGGTATTCTGTGAGTACCTGCTGTACGCCAGGAGATTGACTTAATGCACTGAGATCAAACGCCTCTTGTGTAGTTGACTTCATTTTATCCTGCAAAGCCACAGAGCGAGTGTAAGCTGCCGCTAATTCGCCTTGGCTGCGGGTAATTGCCTCATCCAGTTTTCCAAGGGATTCCAAACCAGTTTTGGCTTCTACATCCAGAGCTACAACCCGGTTATTTTCTTTAAAGCGACGCAGGGTCACTTCTGCTTTCGTAACTCTTTTCTCGACCTCTGGTAATTGCTTGTCTAAAAATTCTCGCGCGGATCTAGCTTCGGTGCGGTTAGTGCGAATATTACTCTCCAGATAATATTTCATTAAAGAATTGACCACATCTGCTGCTTCTTGCGGATTAGTACTCCTGTAAGAAAGCTGGATCACATCCGTTCCTCGGATAGTCTTCAGCTTCAGTTTTTTGAGAAAGTTCTCCAAAGAAATCTGTTTGCCTTGATCATTTGTCAAATTCAGTGTGGTAATAGTTTTTATAACAATGGGGTAGGAGCGGATGATCTCAGATTCGGTATCTACTGGGTTACTGAGGTTTGTCAATCCGCCCAGTTCTCCCAGGGATTGGGAGAGACCTGCGAGTGAGGAAGCCCCACTTTTTTTGGTGAAAACCAGCTTGCCTTCCGACTCGTAAACTGGTTTTGCTGAGTAAGTGAGCAAGGCTGTGACTCCTAAGACAGAGGCAAAGACAATTGATGTCACCAGCCAATGTCTTTTGAATGTTAGCCAGTATTGTTGGATATCAAGAGAGGAATCTTGGTCTTCTTGGTTAATAGACATAAATTAATTTAAGAAAATATACTAAGTATAGAACTTAAGTGTTGTAGAAATTGTAGATCATGTATTTGCACAAAATTAAGTCATTTCCGGCAATACCTTGTCTAAATCGCAAAAAGTCTTGATTTGTAGGTTGGGTTAAGCGACAGCGAAACCCAACAAAGCAGAAAATGGATAAGGTAGTAAATAATCCTTTTTACAGCCTATTCGATAAACTGAAAAGGTTGCAAAATTACAGGCTATGAAATTTAATCAAAGAAGTTCATATCTTACCTTTTTCCCACGATAGAAAGCTGTAGATGATATTGTCTAGGTTATTATACTTGGGTTGCCAGTTCAATACCTGCTTAATTTTCTCTGCATCAGCAGTCACACAGGCTGGATCTCCGGGACGACGCGCTACTTCAATTACGGGAAAATCCACACCAGAAATAGCTTTGACCCGTTCCACAACTTGCCGGACACTATAACCTTCTCCATAACCACAGTTGAGAATTTGACTTTCTCCATCTCGTTCCAGATAGCGTAATGCATCAACATGGGCTGCGGCTAAGTCTTCAACATGGATATAATCTCGAATTCCTGTACCATCTGGGGTGGGAAAATCAGTGCCAAAGATCTTGAATTCTGATTGGCGTTTCAGGGCGGCATTACAGGCATTGGCAATCAAATGAGTTGCATTGCTTGAGTTTTGTCCGATTCTGCCACCGGGGTCGGCTCCGGCGACGTTGAAATAGCGGAGAATTACATACCGCAGACGAGAAGCTAATCCATAGTCTTGAATCATGAATTCGCTTATCAGTTTGGAGCGTCCGTAGGGATTAATTGGTAGGGTAGGAGTAGACTCGGTGACTGGATTTTCTTGGGGTTCGCCGTAAACTGCGGCTGTACTAGAAAATATCAATTGGTTAACACCCATGACACTACAGCACCGGAGCAAATTCAGAGTATTCCGTGTATTATTTGCGTAGTAATCGAGGGGATAGGCAACGGATTCTGGTACAACTAGACTAGCTGCAAAGTGCAGCACTGCACTAAATTGATGTTTGCCAAAGACTTGGTAAAGGCGGTCTATATCTCCTAAATCGCCAATAATTAGCTCACCATGGAGTACGGATTGGGGTACACCCGTAGAGCAATTGTCATATACGACTGTATTATAACCAGCCTCGCCTAGTTGACGCACGACGTGGGAACCAATATAGCCTGCACCTCCTGTCACCAAGACTTTTTGATTCATCTGCCTTTACCCAATAAAACAACTCTGATGGTTTTCAAGACTATGACTATATCCAACCATAAAGAATAGTTCTTGATATAGTAAAGGTCGTAAGCCAGCTTTTCATAGGCATCTTCAAGGGAAGCTCCGTATGGATAAAGTACCTGCGCCCAACCTGTGATTCCTGGTTTGACTAAATAGCGCATTTCATAATAAGGAATTGCTTCTTTGAGCTTGACATCAAACTCTGGCCTCTCTGGACGAGGACCAATCAGGCTCATTTCTCCAGATAACACATTCCAAATCTGAGGTAGTTCGTCAATTCGCAAAACTCGTAGCCAATATCCCACCCTGGTAATGCGTGGATCTCGTTGAATTGCCCATTGTGCGCCCTTCTTTTCAGCATCCTGATACATGGAACGGAACTTGTAAACCCGAAATGGTTTACCGTATAATCCTGTTCGTAATTGGCTATAGAAAATTGGACCTGGACTATCTAACTTAATGATTAAACCAACAATGACCATGAGTGGCAGTAGCAGCACAGATAATACTCCAGTCAGCATTATATCTGTAAACCGCTTGATTTTGAGACTAAAACCACAAAATACCAGGTTAAAGCCACTACTAAAAGCAAACCACTCATCTTCAAGTAGAGAGGAGGGAAGTTTGTAGCATAAAGTTTCCCAAATATCGGGCAACTGGTAAACAGGGATGCCTTTTAGTCGTAGTTGCATTAAACTTTGCACTTGTACATCAGAGAGACTAATTTTTGTCCCTACTACCACCCCTAATAAGGGTTGCTGACTCCAATCAGATAGGTCGCTGAGGCAGCCTTCATGACTTAGTTGGGGTTCTATTTCTGCTAATTCAGGCAGTTGTTGGCCATTTTCAGTCAGGATAACTAATCTTCCCAAGGGATTCCGTGTTAAGAACATTTGGGCAAACTTTATCGCATGATTGCCAGATCCTAGCATTAACCAACGACCCTGGTGGGACTTTGATCGCCACCAATTGAATGCCAATAGTCTTAATATGATTGCCCAGATTGTAAATATTCCCAGATTAACTAGCAATATACCCCTCATCCCTCCTGAATGCTGTTCCCAACTCTCCGATAGATAAATTACCAATGAAGTGATGAGGGTAATTATTCCACTACTGATGAGAATGCGATTTGGAGCTTGTAAACCTGCAATTTCTTTCTCTGGATGGTATGTATCTGACAAATACATCCCTGTTAAAACCAGTAAGATAAATCCGCAGACAAATGGGTCAAATCCTGTCAATGGATTATTTAACGTCCAGTAAGAAGTAAGTCCCAAGCAGACAAATAGGCCAAGGACATCCCCCATCATCAGGAATAGAGATATAAAGCGTGGGAGTTTTACTAACTGAATGCTGCCTCTATTAGTCTCAAATCCTATCTCTAACATAAGTATTTTTTTGAAGTTGCTTGTAAAAACATGAACTTGTAAACAATACCTTCGCCAAATTGAAAAAAGCTTTAATTCATCAATACCTTGTCAAAATTGGAAAAGGACTTGATTTGTAGGTTGGGTTGTTCACTTTTGCTTTGCGGATCAATCAGCATGAAACCCAACATGAGCGTTGTGTTGCGCTGTTGCTTTGTAAAATATTCAGCCCGATACTTTCACAATTCTTCCCGGATGGATACAATTTAAATAGACTGCGGGATTTTGCGACAGTTAGTGGGTGAATTCTAAATAGATATACCCAACACTAAATATTTAATCACAGCAGATACTAAAATGTAAAGTTTCTCACTGCTGAAGTTTAGACTAAGCGGTACAAAGACGATACAGCAAGGCTGAGTTAATGGGAGACACAAGATTAAAGTTAGTGATTGCTTTGATATGGCGATCGCATCCTGAATCATTTTAATCCCAAATCTCCGCATTGCCCATACTGAAAAGTAAGCAAAAAAGACACCTTATGCCGAGTATTCCTAAAAACCTCCTCGATTTCACTCAAACTCCCCACAGCGGCTATCATTGGGACTGTAGCCATCGTCGTTTCTTTGAAGGCTGGTATTACCGCGTCACACTGCCCGAAATTAAGCAAACTATCGCCTTCATGTACTCTATCGAAGATCCCAGCGGTAATCAGCCCTACAGCGGCGGTGCAGCCCAAATACTGGGCATAAATGATGAATATCTTTGTCGCACCTTTCCCGATGTCAATAAATTTTGGGCGAGTCGGGATATTTTAGGATTAGGACATTGGGGAAAAACCAACTTACAAGTTTCCCCCCTGTATCTTATCCCCAGTGAATTTACACACCATATTCAAGAAGGTTATCAAGCCACAGCCACCTTAAATCAAGGCATAATTACAGATCCTGCCACTGGTAATTATTGCCGATGGGAATACGAAACTAAACCCGTATACGCATGGGGAAATCAAAATAGTCTTCAGCAATCAACCGCTGGTTGGCTATCATTTTCGCAGATATTTGAACCCGGCTGGCAAATTTTAATGGCTCACGGTTTAGCCAGTGGTTGGATTGATTGGCATGGTAGAATTTATGAATTTACAAATGCTCCAGCATACGCAGAAAAAAACTGGGGTGGTGCTTTTCCCCAAAAATGGTTTTGGCTAAATTGCAATTCTTTTATTAATCAACCCGATTTAGCTTTAACAGCCGGTGGCGGTAAACGTGGTGTATTATGGTGGATGGAATCAGTGGCGATGATTGGTATCCACCACCAAGGCAAATTTTATGAATTTGTTCCTTGGAATTCAGAAGTAAAATGGCAAATTCAGCCCTGGGGTAGATGGCAAATGCAAGCCAAAAACCTAAATTACGAAGTTGAACTGACAGGAACTACCCAGTTACCAGGTACATCTCTGCGCGCACCGACAAGCAATGGTTTAAATTTTTGTTGTCGGGATACTATGCAAGGGGAGCTAAATTTAGAATTGCGAGAACTTAATGGCAGCAAATCTCAAGTTATCCTCAATGCCAGTAGTAATCTGTGCGGTTTAGAAGTTGGTGGTGATGATTGGGATCATTACTGGCAGTCTCAGTGACGTACTCCACACACTCCTTTTCGGGTGAGCGTGGGCTTCTCAGTGACTCCTCTATGAGGACATTAACTGAGCTTTAAGACCGTGCGCCCCACGGTTCTTTGGTTTTGAGATTTGTTTTTTGTTTTGTAGGCTGCATTTGGAGCATTTAATTGGACTACACCTACTCTCTTATAATAACATGAAATCAATATTTTGTTCATTTCGTCGCTGTAGCCTTCTTTGTTTTCGCTACGCTCAAATAAATTCTGGCTACGCAACTCAACTCACGCGCATTCATCCCACGCTCCTAAGAGTGAGACGTGGGGCTTCTGCTGATTAAGCTAAAAATTCTGCTATGATAATATTTGGTTCATTCTTGGGGTTGTAGCTCAGTTGGATAGAGCGAGCGCCTCCTAAGCGCTAGGCCGTGCGTTCGATCCGCACCAATCCCATTTGTATTTGTCATGTAGCTGCACTTGGAATTAAAGCGCAACTACATTTTGTTTTTGTTTCGCGCAGAGACGCAAAGGAGCAAAGACGCAAAGGAAGGGGTATATCTATTTACGGTGTAAATACATGAAAAATGCTGTCGGTTTACTCCAATTTAGCGTGAGCAGCTAAAATAATTCTTTCTGTTTCTTGCCAATTGATACATTTATCTGTTACGGAAACACCATATTGCAAGTCTTCTCGTTTTCCGGTTATCGGTTGGCTACCTTCGTACAAGTTTGATTCTAGCATCATGCCGACGATGGAATTATTGCCATCTATTATTTGCTGAATAATATTTTCAAAGACTATGGATTGTAATCTATAATCTTTGTTGGTATTACCATGACTACAATCAACAACTATTCTTGGTGATAAGTTGGCTGCTTTTAATTGTTCTTCTACTAGTTTAATGTTCTCTGCATCAAAATTAGGCTGAGTTCCTCCACGCAAGATTACATGGCCATGAGCATTTCCTTTAGTTTGAAATACACTCACTTGTCCTTTTTGATTGATACCCAGGAAATGATGGGGTGTGTTCGCTGATTTAAGCGCATTTACGGCAACTTGAATATTCCCGTCTGTACCATTTTTAAACCCCACCGGCATAGATAAACCACTGGCCATTTCTCGGTGTGTTTGTGATTCGGTGGTTCTTGCGCCAATTGCTGACCAAGATACCAATTCACTGATATATTGAGGGATGATGGGATCAAGTGCTTCTGTGGCAGTTGGTAATCCTAACTCTGTCAACTTTAATAGTAAGTTCCTGGCAATTGAAATTCCTTCTTCTACATGAAAAGAATCATCCATTTTTGGATCATTAATTAATCCTTTCCAGCCTACTGTAGTTCGGGGTTTTTCAAAATAAACCCGCATAATTAGCAGCAGTTTATCCTGAACTTTTTCGGCTAAACCTAGCAAGTTTTCTCCATATTCTATGGCTGCTTTTGGATCATGAATTGAACAAGGACCGACGACAATGAATTTACGTCGGTCTTGAAAATCTAGAATATGTTCTATTTCTTGTCTGAATTTTAAAATTGTATTTTCAGCAGTTTTCGTTAAAGGTAATTTTGCCTTCACTTCATTAGGAGTTGGTAAAACATGAGAACTCTTAATGTTAGTGTTAATTAATTTGTGGATCATAGCAGAAATCTCTGGATTTGTGTTATACGGTAGTAATTCTCAAATATCTGTGAAAACGTTTTTTATTCTCTTTAAGCCTAAAGTAGTTTGTTAAAAAAACAAGTTGCACAAATTTAGATCAGATTACTCTATGCAAGGGTTGAATATATTAATATACACAGTTTTTCAGAAAAATACAAGATAAGTCCGTGTTATTTCCATAACATTTGGACATAAAACAATAATTTAATCCAGAAATTTAGATAAAAAGCTCCTATCCCCAACCTTAGAGAAGCAGGGGATATTTTTGGAAAATTACTAAATATAGTAACTTTACTCAATTTTACCAGTGGTTATTAACATATAACTTAATAACCAATTTGCTGATGTGGCTCTGCGAGTTTGTCGCGGACCAAATTCACCAATTTTGTAACCTTTAAAACCGAGTTTTTCTTTGAGAGCCTGTTTATTTTCTGGAGGAATAGAACGAGTCAATTTCATAATTGCTGGACGAGAATCAATAAAATCCGGTGGTTGTGGATATTCATCTCTCCAGGTTGGTGCTACTTCACTATTAGTCCATGTGTCTGTAATGGGATTATAGCGATAACCCAGGTGATACCATAATAATTTTTTTACAGTATCATCATCAATTTTATCATTAATGATTGCCCAAATTGTTTCTGTATTTAGTGGGGGAAGATGAGACATAATTTTGAGAAAACAGGGAACAGGTAACAGATGATAATTTTACCAATTACCAGTCCTTGCAGATATAATCAGTGTTCAAACCCACAAAATATTACTTAGCAAAGGTACGCTTAACTTCAATAGCATCATTATAAGCAAGACATCCTTCTAATACTGTACTTCCTTGCTTGTACTCAATTGTTTTAGTTTTAAGTTCTGCTCATGTATTAGCACAACTTAACAACACTAGCGCAGTGTCAGCAAAACAGAAAGTCAAAATTTCATAACTTTATTAAGTATTCAAAATTGATTATGGTGAATTATCACCACAAAACTCGACAAAATAAAAGTCATTATTTTGAAAATAATTGCTACAATTCTGCTTTTAGCTTCTGGATGATGTATCTCAGTTATCAAACAGGAATTCAGTTGTTAAAAGTTGCAGGAGGATGGTTTACGCCACACTACGCTACGCTATCACAATGAACTTTTTTGTATAACTGGCATAAGAATTGAGGTAGATTCAATTATTTATTGTATAAAACTGTACTTAATTGCTCATAATCTCCTAAGTAAGTCGGCACGATAAAATCAATATACATTTTTTTCGTAAAAACCCTTAAATAACCTATCTATAAGGTATTTGTCGAATTTACATTTCGTTACATATGTTGATTGTTTAACGCCAACTTACTTAACTTCTGTATTCTGTTTAGTAAGATTGCCATTCTAGCAATGCGAAATTTTGTCGTAACGCTAAATTATTAGTTATATAAAGAAAAATCAATCGTTGTTCCCAATTAATTCATCGGCTATTAACTCATTACCATGCGTGCAACTGCTACTATTTATCAGAATCCCCTACTTCAAAGCTGTGGTTTACCCGCATTTGCGGCTATTAAATCGGAGCAAGTCGAACCAGCTTTTAGTTATCTGTTAGGAGAACTTGAAAAGCAATTAACTGACTTAGAGGCAAATATAGAGCCTACTTGGAGCGGCTTAGTAGAACCTCTAGAAAAATTGACAGAACGGCTAAATTGGAGTTGGGGAATCCTAAATCATTTAATGGGTGTAAAAAATAGTCCAGAACTACGTATTGCCTATGAAAAGGTACAGCCGCAAGTAGTTCAGTTTATGAATATCCTGGGACAAAGCAAACCTATTTATAATGCTTTTAAAGCAATTCGCCATAGTCCTACCTGGGAAACTTTAAATTCAGCCCAACAGAGAATTATCAAAGCGGCAATTCGAGATGCAGAATTGTCTGGTGTTGGTTTAGAAGGAAAAGACAGAGAACGGTTTAATAATATCCAAATGGAATTAGCAGAACTAGCGACTAGATTTGCTAATCACGTTCTAGATGCCACTAAAGGCTTTATTTTAATTCTCACCACCCACCATGACATTGATGGCTTACCAAGTAGTTTGTTGAGTCTTGCAGCCCAAGCTGCGCGGGCGGCTGGAGAAGAGAATGCTACACCAGAACATGGACCGTGGCATATTACTCTAGATTTTCCTAGCTATTTCCCGTTCATGCAGCACAGTACCCGGCGGGATTTACGGGAAAAAATCTATAAGGCTTATATTACCAGGGCATCTTCTGGGGAATTAGATAATAATCCTTTGATTATCCGTATTTTAGAGTTAAGAAAAGAACTAGCTCAATTAATTGGCTTTGAGACTTTTGCTGAACTGAGTTTGGCTAGTAAGATGGCCAAAGATGTTGCCTCTGTCGAAAAACTATTAGAAGAACTCCGTCAAGCTAGTTATCATGCTGCTGTCAAAGATTTAGAAAAACTCAAAGCCTTTGCTAAAGCTAAGGGAGCAGCAGAAGCTGAAAATTTACAACATTGGGATATTAGCTTTTGGGCTGAACGGCAACGGGAAGAAAAATTTGCTTTTACTGCGGAAGAATTACTGCCCTATTTTCCCCTCCCTCAAGTCCTAGATGGGCTATTTGGGCTAGTAAAAAGGCTTTTTGGGGTGACGGTGACACCGGCTGATGGCCAAGCCCCAATATGGCATGAGGATGTGCGTTATTTCCAAATTGCTGATAAATATGGTGAACCTATTGCTTATTTTTACTTAGATGCTTACAGCCGTCCCGCAGAAAAGCGGGGTGGGGCTTGGATGGATGCTTGCATTCACCGGAGGAAAGTTACAGAAAATGATTTGACTACTATCCGTCTCCCTGTAGCTTATTTGATTTGTAACCAAACTCCCCCTGTGGATGGGAATCCGAGTTTGATGGCTTTTGATGAGGTGGAGACATTGTTCCATGAATTTGGCCATGGCTTACATCATATGCTGACTAAGGTGGATTATCTGGGAGCAGCAGGTATTAATAATGTTGAGTGGGATGCTGTGGAATTACCGAGCCAATTTATGGAAAACTGGTGCTATGACCGCCAAACCTTGTTTGGTATGGCTAAACATTATCAAACAGGGGAATCATTACCAGAGCATTATTACCAAAAATTGTTGGCAGCACGTAATTACATGAGCGGTTCAACTATGTTGCGGCAACTAGATTTTAGTAGTGTTGATTTGGAATTACACTACCGCTATTCTCCCAATAGTCAGGAAACCGTGACAGATCTGCGACACCGCATTGCTAAGTTAACAACTGTATTACCACCATTACCGGAGGATGCGTTTCTATGTGCTTTCGGTCATATTTTTGAAGGGGGTTATGCAGCCGGATACTATAGTTATAAGTGGGCTGAGGTTCTCAGCGCTGATGTTTTTGCTGCTTTTGAAGAAGCGGGCTTAGAAGATGAAGCCGCAATCCACGCCATTGGCAGACGTTACCGAGATACGGTTTTAGCACTAGGTGGCAGTCAGCATCCCATGGATGTCTTTAAAACCTTCCGGGGACGAGAACCCAGTACCAAGGCTTTACTTAAGCACAATGGGCTGCTGACTCAATGCTGTTCGGATAAGCAGGGGTGGTAGGGGTGGTTGGGGAGGTTGGGGAGGTTGGGGAAGATAATTTTTCCCTTGCACCAGTCAGCCATTCCGTAAATTTACACGACAACTTCTTCCCGTTGACAATCAAAGAAAAGTTCAAAAACAGTATCAGGAATCATCTGACGGACGTGTTGAATATAGCCTTCGGCATCAGAACGACTGCGAAACCGGGAAACAATAACTTTTTCCCGTTCGCTAACGATACGGGCTACAGCCCAACCATTCAGCCTTTTTTTGTAGGCGTTATCTTCTCTTGCCGCAGGAATTGTGAGATCTTCTGAAGTGCTATTTTTGTAATCCGTATTTTGTGGCATGATTATTTTATGCATAAGAACTTGAGTGAAGGGCGTTAGTATGTCTCTTAACCAAAGATTTACTAGCGTCTTTTATTGATGATGCCACCTTGTTATTACATATTTTAAAAATTGTCAATACTTGGTGCAACAACTTATTTTCTGACAATCTTTGGTTTTATTTAATTCGGACTAATATATACTGTATTAGTTCAGTATTTAAACTTAAATAGAAACAAGAAATATTGGTATAAACCATACCAAGCTTCAATCATTTGAGATCATCTTGCAAAATAAAAATGTCAATCACATCAATCATCCAAAAAGTAGCATTACAAATAGGGGCTGTAGTTTTACTTGAACCAGAATATAAATTAGTTGGGCATATTACTTTTAAAAACGGGAAAAGATCAGTTTTTAGTTATGCCAAATTGAATATTAACGGTCTTGCTTCAGCCGAGTTAGTCAAAGATAAAGCCTATAGTAATTTTTTCCTCAAGCAGCTTGGATATCGAGTAACGGAGGGTAAGACATTTTTTACTGATCAGTTATGTGCGAAAATAGCTCATCCTAGAAATATTGATGATGGATTTAATTATGCACAATCAATCGGATTTCCAGTAATTGTTAAACCTTTGAATCTTAGTCAAGGCATTTTGGTGACTAAGGTATATAATCAGGCAGAATATTATGATGTAGCTCATAAAATCTTTGAAATTAAATCAGGATTGATTGTAGAAAAGTTTTATAGTGGTAATGACTATAGAATTGTTGTTTTGGATGATGAGGTGATTACCGCTTATCAAAGAATTCCCTTATTTGTTGTTGGTGATGGTATATCTAATGTTTTAGAGTTACTTCAACAAAAACAGGCAAAATTTTTGACCATGGGGAGAAAAAATGTGATTAAATTTGATGATTTTCGCATTTCCCAAAAATTAAAAACGCAAAATCTTGATTGGAATAGTGTGATTCCTAATAATAATATTATCTATCTTTTGGATAGTGCTAATTTATCCAGTGGAGGTGAAGCGGTAGATTTTTCTGAAAGGATTCATCCTGATTTTCAAAAATTAGCAATTAACATTACTAAAGATATGGGATTAAGATTAACAGGGGTGGATATACTCACCCATGATATAACTATGCCGATGGTAGATTATACGCTCATCGAAGTCAATGGTTCTCCTGGTCTAAATCACTATGCTGCTAGTGGTGAAGTAGCAGCAAAAAGGGTGGAAGAGTTTTATCTGAAAATTCTCCAAGTCCTAGAGAATGATAGTTAGGGCTGGCTGAAAAAAGCAATAGGAGTGAAAAATTGCTGGAGTTTCCATCAGATTAATCCCTATTTAAAGCGTAGGTGGGTTGGCAAAAGAATACATTAAATCAGCCTCGATTAATATAGATACCCGACTTCTTTAAGAAGTCGGGTATCTGTTTATATTTAACCCACATTCCGCACCCCAAACTGTCACAGATCAAAAAAGCCCTTAAAGTAGTACATAATAACTAAAGTCAATTCAAAAATTAAGATGCTTAATGAGAATAAGTAGCATTAAAAGGGACGTGGTGTGATAAAGTGAAAC
>NZ_JAQMTJ010000096.1:0-10281 GCF_028330815.1 Dolichospermum lemmermannii CS-548 | reverse complement strand
TTAGAAGGAGAGAAGAATAGTCTCAAATTTCAGAAAGTGATAGGTTTTTAATGGTTTCAATCCTTATTCCTTGCACCTAATTCACTTTTTTAACCGGGAAACTCTTAATCTATCTAGGTTTTCGGTTTATTCAGCCAGCCCCAAATAGCAAAAAGCCCGCCTAACATCAAAGTGTTTAGCGGGCTTAAAAATTATTGAAAATTGAAAATGGAGCTTATGGGAGTCGAACCCATGTCCAAATTGGGTATTAACCCTCCACTCGTTCACAGGTTTAGCCTCTCTGACCCTCAAGGCGGGAATCGTTCATTATCCCGAACGTAGGATGCTCTGATTTAATCTTAGCCTTCAAGCCAACCAGAGAACGCTTGTTGGAGCATCCGTTGGGGGTTAGGTCTTTAATCCTTAACGGAGTCAAATTAAAGACGCTCGAACCTATTAGAGGTTTCTTAGGCAGCTACTAGAGCTTCCCGACGAGCAAATTTTACGATATTGTTCGCATTTACTTTTTTTTTGAGTCTTTGATTTGCGAGAGATGACTCGCTCTCGACCTGAATCACAGAGTAGCTTTCGCCAACCTGTCGAAACCGTTAAAGCCCCATGTACTTCACACTTTTATTATAGTACAGAATTTTGCAATTTGACAAATAAGTTGATTACCATTCCTGTTGCTGAAAACTGGCGTTGCTGATTAAGGGTATGAATTTTAGTCTATCCTAATTATGTAGATGCCGCTACACAACCAACTTCTTTTAAAGTTTATCCTCGTTTTTATCGCCGGCTGCAATTAAATCGCAATAATCCTATTCATACTTTTCTGTGGTTAACCAGTGCTATTACTTGAAAAAAGATATATCAAGATAGTCCCTATAAATTGCGGGTAAATCCGTCTGCGGGGGCTTTATACCCGACAGAAATTTATGTACAAATACGTGGGTTAGAAGGCATAATAGATGGCATCTACCATATAGAAGTTGAGAATAATTGTCTGACCTTAATTTATGAATTAGGCGATGATGGATTGGATAATTATGTTATACCAAATAAATGTATTAACGGATTCATCTTTTTAGTTAGTTGTGTTTATCATAGGTCTAGCTGGAAATATCAAGACAGGAGTTTGAGATATTGTTTGTTGGATAGCGGACACCATTTGGGTGCTATCGCTGCTTTTTGCATATCTTCATGAAAACAACATACAACTAGGCTTTGATTTTGATAAACTTATTCTCAATGCAGATTTGGGATTTGAGAATAAGGAGTTTATTACTAGTTGTGTGATATCACCAGAAGCGCAAGAAAAACCAGTCAGACGCTTAAGGCTACCTATTCCTTTTGTCTGTGGTACTGACTATTTTCAAGTTAATCAATGTGTTGAAGATGCCTATCAAACAACGTCTTTACAGCCTAGTCACCAGCAGCAGCTAGAACATCCTCAATTTAATTTTGACCGAGAACGGTTTTTGGAGAACGTTTGGAATAGGTGTCCGACTATTTGAGTTATCAAACGGCTATGCAATTAGCCGGATTTGTCGGACAGAGAGTGTATTTATTTAGCAACTATTGGGGAATAGATTGTAGTGGTATTGGTGCTTTCTATGATGATGAAACCCAAGCCTTTCTAGAAACCAATAAGGACGTATTGTATGCAATGGCAATTGGTAAATAAATAGGAAAATAACTGGAAATGGCGAGAAGAGAACATCAATTCCATGCTGATGATAAGCACCCTATACAGCCAACATCAGCAGATATTATGCTTCGACAACAATTGGAGCATTCAATTAGCAAATACTTTTATGAAGGATGCGATCGCATTATTCATAGTTTATTGTCTAATTGTCGTTGGTATGCCACAACTCATGCGAGTATTTTGACTTTAGTAATTGAATGCCCTGACCAAGTTACCAACTGGCAAATTTTGCAACAAATTGTCCCTATGGCTAATGTTCTTTCTGGCATTGTTAGCAGTGCTAAAATTCGTATTTGTCCTCCCGATAGTCAAACTGTACCCTTTGAAATGAGAGTAGATGAGTTGCCAGTTTATCGTGATTGGATCTGATGCAATTGGGGATTTGAGATTGTTGATTAAGCCATAACATTTTGTTGGATAACTGTAATTAGTTCGGCAAAAACTAAATCAGCAGAATGTTGCACAACAGGACTTAATTCCAGCCCAAAATCCAGATTTGCAGCTTCAATCAAATAGACTATCACCTCTTGAGGAAAATCATCTAAAAAGATTTTTCTCCCAGCAGCCAAGGCATGATCCCAACGAAAATCATGTAAGTTGTAACTAGGTTCGGGCAGTGCTTCTAGTTCTTTCCCTGGGACTTTAAATATAGCACCTGGTTCTGAACCTGTGCAACTGGCATCCAGAATAATTAATTTTTCACTACCTCTGGCTTGAAACATCACTTCCATTCCCGCAGTTCCACTATCGAAAACGCGGATATTGGGGTGAGGATTTTGGGCGAGATATTGCTGTAAACGTTGGGCGATAATTACGCCGACAGCATCATCATTCCGATTGAGATTGCCACAACCAATGATAGTTAGCATGGGATATTTATAATAACATGAATATTATCAACTTTGCACAAAAAATTAAAATTTACGGAAATTTTGACTACATCTTTGATCATTGACTTTATAGTAGCTATAGCGCACAAGATCCCCGACTTCTTGTGTAATCGTCTCCATAAACTATCAAGCAATGCTCAGAAGTCGGGGATCTGATGTTTATTTTCTCTGCGTTTATCTGTAGTGGTTAGTCAAAAATCATTCTTACCCATGACAGAATTGCAATATGCTAGTATTTCGTGATACAGAGACTAAAGGTAGAGGGATATTTGCCCAGCAAGATTTTGCTACAGGAGATTTAATTGAAAGAGCCGCTGTGATTGTTATTCCTAAACAGCAAGTTAAGTTAATTACTAAAACGGTGTTATTAAATTATTATTTTGGTTGGCATGGAGAAAGCGGGGCAATAGGTTTAGGTTTTGCTTCTCTTTTTAATCATTCTTATCATCCCAATGCGGTTTATATTAAGAATTTTGCTAAAAATGTAATTGATATTATTGCTCATCAATATATTCGGGAAGGGCAGGAAATTACGATTAATTATAATGGGCAAGTTGATGATATTTCTCCTGTTTGGTTTGATGTAGAAGAGTAGGTTGGGTTGAGGTAAGGAAACCCAACATTTACTATTGTCAGAATCAGGATTTTCAGGATTAAAGGATTTTCAGGATTATTTATTGATAATTTATTCATTTTGAGTACATAAATTCCTGTGTCTAATATTAAAAATTAACATCTACTTCCTGAATTAAATAATCTGGCATTTGCCGAATTTGAGCAATAGTTTTATCTTGAATATTCATACAAATTTTAACCCAGGGTTATTTGTGCATTTGCTATAATTATAACTCAATGGCTACGCTATCAGACAAGTATTGTAAAAAAGGATACCGCCATGAATACATCTGTTAAAACAATCAAAGTCTATGACGAAATTGTAGATTTCATTGCTATGGGTACTACTCCTGAAAGTGTGATTAACTTCCACCTTTCCGAAACAGCACAAAACCGTTTAGAGGATTTAATTGATAGTGCTAAAAATAATGAACTAACGAAACAAGACAAGGAAGAATTAGAGTATTTTTTGACTCTGGAACACATTATTAGATTAGCTAAAGCTAAGGCTCATAAATATATTAACGCTGAGGGTAAATAAGGTGTCTCGTACTTACATTAATTTAGAAATAAGGCGTTTAGTGAGATTTTTTAACCATCGTAGAGACTTTTGGGGTGATCATTTTCAACTTAATGAAGCTATCATTCAACCATTAACAGATATTGGTGAAGTAACATCCCGTATTCTCAATTTTAACAAAAATGAACGAATTATAGAAAGGCAATTATTGATAGAAGTTGATAAGTATCCACCAACAGCAGCAAAAGAAAAAATGAGTAAGAATTAGTGTCAATGACAATTCTTTGCTCAATCATCACTTTCAAGAATTTCTTTGAGCTTTTCTTCTGTCATACCTTTTGCTTCAGCATTTTTGCCAACTTGATCACAAAATTCCTGAAACTCATTTTTTAGCAATTTAGTCAATCTTTGATACTCATATTGTCAGAATCAGGATGCTCAAGATTAAAGGATTAACAGGATTGTTTATTGATGATTTATTCATGTTAAGTACATAAATTCCCATTTCTAATATTAAAAATAAACATCCTGTAAATCCTTAAATCCTGTAAATCCTGATTCAGACAAAAGTTTATAATTCTCTGCGTTTTTCTGGGTGGGAATTACCCACCCTATAAATCTATAAACTCACACCATGTTTTTTGGCAATTTCCACAAGTTTCTCATACTGATGTTGTGATGCTTTAGCTAAAATTGCATCTGCTTCTTGTGCATTACTACCATCTTTAGGAATTAAATACTTAACATAAAGAGAAACAAAATCAACCACAGCGGCTAAACCTGTTAATTCGTGTTTATCGGCTTGTTTACCTGCAATTACAGCCACCAAACCTGCTCTAATTGGGTCAGGTCTAACTTTCATAAATTGGTCAACTAATTGCTTAGAATAATCCGCTGGTGCTAAATTCTTTAACTTACTTTGATCAGGTTTAAATTCTAATCCTGCGGCTGTTGACTGCTCCAACATACACCATTCTATAAATTCTTGCAATGCAGCTTCAGGAAGCTGAGGAAGATATTGATGTAGTTCTAAATTAGACACAATTAGTTACCATTTTTAGTATTTAGTAATTCCTAATTGATAATTCATAATTTGATTATTAGGAATTATCAATTATTCCTTAAAATTCAGACTAACCCACTGATTTGGGAACTTTTGTACTGCACATAACAATAATATAGAACCCTGACTTATCGAAAAATAGATCCCCGACTTCTTGAAGAAGTCGGGGATCTTAAGTAACATAAATTAAGCTGTTCTAAAACGAGCTAATTCTTCCCCAGTTTTCGCGTCATGGGCATGAACAGTACACACCAAACATGAATCAAAAGAACGGGCTACATGACCGACTTCTACAGGGTCTTTCGGGTCTTGAATTGGTGTTCCAATTAATGCTTTTTCAATTGGTCCTAGTTGTCCTTCACCGTCACGGGGCCCGATATTCCAAGTACCTGGGGCGATAACTTGATAGTTTTTAATTTTGCCTTTTTCGATTTCTACCCAGTGACATAATGCACCTCTAGCGGCTTCCGTTGCACCCCAACCTTTACCATCTTTTTCTTCTGGTTTAATATACCAAGGATCGTTTAATTTGAACTCCCTTAAACACCGTTCAGCTTGACGATATAGTTTAACTATTTCGTGGACTCTTCCTAATTGACGAAGATGAACACTTGCACCCCCCATTTTCTTAAATGTATCCAGAATAAATGGGTCATAATGTTGCCAAGATTCGCCATGATTTCCGCCGGCAACTAATTGACGCGCTAGGGGTCCTGCTTCTAAACGTCCTAAGTCTTGGTGGAGGACTGCACTTGACCAAGAATATGCCCCATTAAAGTCTTTTTGATTGTGATTAATTGGCTTTGTAGTGCGATCGCTTGGATGCCAATCTTGGCTACCCTCATCATACCAAGAATGGGTTAAATTCTCACGAGCAAATGCTTGATTCATCAAGCTATGAGTATCAGTAAAACTATCATAAACACCACTTTTCATAATCACAGCAGCGTTACGTCCTTCAACGGTGGGCTTATTGTATTTATCCTCATGGGGAATATAACCCCAAGTCACATATTTACCCACACCCGCACCATATCGATCTAAACCGATATCTAAACCCATGCGCCAATATAAACCTAAATCCGATTCTCGATGTTTAACATCTTCATTTAACCACTTTTGAAAGTCCTCATAAGATTGAATTTCTTCATATCTTTCTAAAGAACATCCTAACCACACTGGTTCTAACCAATTAGTGCGGAAATATTCCAAAATTGCCCAGGCGCGGGTAATATCAGTTAAAGTGGGGGCGCACATGACACCACCAGGCACCATATAACTGCTATGACAACAGGTGATATGCTGTAAATGTTCCTGAGTAACTTATTTTTAAAGTAATTTTGCTCGGTAATAACATTTTATTTTCACCATTTTAGCTTTGATAAATAAGGGAATATTTAGGGAATAAGTCTGCAAATTCAGGGTAATTAGGATACATAACAGTAGCATCAAAAATCTGATGTAGGGTGCGTCAGATATTAAATATTTGCTTATTTACGTAATTGATTTTGTCTGACGCATCATACTAATGTACCAGTTGCGTAAGTCCTGTGAGTCAGCAAATTCAGGGTAATTACGATACACAACAGTTAATATCAGAAACAGATCCCCCATCTCTGCATAAAGATATAAACACCGGGGACTGGCTTACAGATATGTTTGCAGATTTTGAACCGCAGAACACCACAGATGGCAGTTATAGAGGAACAATGGCGAAAATAAAAGCAACAGAATTACAGTATCAAGCAGTTTTTGAACAGAAGTTAATTGCAGCTAATAGTAATTTAAAAAGAGAGAGAATAAAAGTTAGTATTAAACAAACTGGCAATTCTCTCCAATTACGAGCTACCCTACCCTTAAAACCAGGGGATAGTAGTATAAGTAAACAGAAAAAACAGTATGATATATCTTTAGGAATACCTGCAAATTTAGAGGGATTAAAAACAGCCATTGAAGAAAGTTATGAATTAGGTAAATTAATTGCTCGTCATACTTTTGAGTGGAATGAGAAGTATTTAGGAATTAAATCGAGAGAGAAACAAGAGATCAAAACAATTGGCGAATTATTAGATAAATTTAATGAAAAATATTATCAAACTCGTCAGAAAACTTTAACTAGTGAAAATACTTTTGCTAACTATATATCTGTCATTAAAAGAAATTTGACTCTCACCAATTTAGCGACAAAAGAAAATTTTGAGGAAATTATTAATTCATTTCAGGGTAATAAAAAAAATGAACTAATAGCAGTAACTTCGGTTTTGATTAAAACCTTTAATTTAGGATTTCAACTCGATGTTAAACGGGATCATGTCACTCCTGCTTATCGAGAAATACCCGATGATCAAAAAATCATATCTGGTTTTTACCTCTTTGAAAAATTCGCCCTCAACCGCAAAAATACAAACATCACTGATGAAATAGACACCTGGGAAATGTGGCGTTGGGTATATGGAATGTTGGCAACCTATGGATTAAGACCAAGGGAATTATTTGTCCAACCGGATATTAATTGGTGGATGTCTCCCCAAAATATAGATCAGACTTGGAAAGTGAATAAAAATACTAAAACTGGATATAGAGAAGTTATTCCTTTTGTGACTGAATGGATAGAATTATTTGATTTACATAATCCCAAACCATTAAATATTTTAGAAAGAAAAGTTGAAAAAATTGCCTCTGTACAAAATATTAATTGGATGCGAAGAGATATATCCAGATGGTTTAGAAAGGTGGGAATTGAGTTTCAACCCTATGATTTACGTCATAGTTGTGCAATTCGAGCGCATCTTCAGGGAATACCGATAAAAGCAGCAGCAGACAATTTAGGTCATACTGTTGATGAACATACAAAAACCTATCAAAGATGGTTTGGGATTGAAAACCGGAAAAAAGCCTTTGGTGAGGTAATTAGTCAAAAGTCGTTAATTGAGTTGCAGAAGAATGAAATATTGACGTTGAGGGTGGAGAATGAAAGGTTGAAGTTGGAGGTGGAAAAGTTGAGATTGTTGGCATTTCCATAAAGGGTAGTTATGGGGAAAAATTCTGTGTAATACCCAGATAGGGAGGTAAAAAAGAAGTTTTCCGTATATTCAGACAGTAGTTCGTTGTAATACGTGATATATTAGGATTGAGAAAAATATTATACGTAAAAGTCCCGTATAATAAATAGTTATGCCGCTCATGCTGTAAGTGAGGGCAGCAGTCTGAAGGCTATCTGTAGTGTTTAAGATCAAACTAGACTGAATGCATTAACGCCTTTTCACTGGTACCTGACAGATTGTGGAACTTTTTTGATTTAAATCTGCCAACCTCTATTTAATGAGATTAAGGAGTCCGGTTTTATGCTTTGCAGAGTCAACTATGGTTTTTTTCGTGCAACTTCTATTGGTGATATGCCCGTCAAATATGGTTTTTCTGGGCGTATCGTTCAAATTGGTGATATGCCCGTCAACTATGGTTTTTTTGGGCGTATCGTTCAAATTGGTGATATGCCCGTCAACTATGGTTTTTTTGGTGATATGCCCGTCAAATATGGTTTTTCTGGGCGTATCGTTCAAATTGGTGATATGCCCGTCAACTATGGTTTTTTTGGTCGTGCAACTTCTATTGGTGATATCAACATTCACTATGGTATTTTTTTTGGGCGCATCGTTGAGATTAGCAGCAGTCGAGCATCAACACCAATAAATGGTAGCTTGAGTCACAAACAAGTTGCTGCCCTAGTAGCCATAGTGATTCAAGCGCAAGAATCGAGTAGCAGCGCGTTCTGAGTTTGAAATTCGCCCCAAGCGGGTTGACTAAAACTGAAGATATGCGCTTTCGCGATCGCTCAAAATCCATTATCTTGTGTTTCTTTAACTGCGATTAACTGCGGTATGAATAAGCGATTCCTACGGAGCGCTTCGCTATCACTCAAAGTCCATTGTCTTGTGCTTCCTTAACTGCGATTAACTGCGATCGCTAATATTGGGTTAATGCGATCGCTCAAAATCCATTGTCTTGTGCTTCATTAACTGTGATAGTGCGATCGCTAATATTTGGTTAGTGCGATAGCGAAGCGCTCCGTAGGAATCGCTCAAAATCTATTTTCTTGTGATTCTTTAACTGTGATTAACTTCCTTAACTGTGATTAAGTGCGATCTCATGGGTAAGCGATAGCGAAGCGCTGCTGCAAGCAGTTCGCCGATCCTGTAGGGTGCGTTAATAAAATGTAACGCACCTAATATAAGCTAGAATGAAGCAGCTTACAATCTACTGTCTATGAGTGAAACTGTCTATATTGAAACCAGCATCTTGGGATATCTCACAGCTAGATCAACAAAAAACCTGATTCTGGCTGCAAATAAATATGGAGATCACAAAAGACTGGTGGGAATCTCGTCGAAGCGCCTTCACTCTTTATACTTCAGAGGCAGTATTAGACGAAGTGGCACAGGGCGATGCTGCGATCGCCGCTCAACGACTAGAGATTCTACGTGATTTTCCCTTATTGACATTGAATCAAGCTGTACAAGGTTTAGCCGCACAATTCCTGACTCGAAGCAATCTGCCTCCAAAAGCAAAAGTTGATGCAATCCACATTGCCGCCGCAACCGTCCACGGCATGGATTATCTGCTAACATGGAATCGTAAGCATATTGCTAATGCTCAAATCCAGGGAAAGTTGGCGGAGATTAGTCTCGATTTTGGATATGTTCTGCCTATCCTTTGCACACCCAACGAACTCATGGGAGATTAGGTCATGTGGACAGATGAAATTGTCGAAGAGATCCACCGAATCCGTGAAGAGTATGCTAAGTCCTTCAACTACGATTTGGACGCAATTTTTGCAGATCTACGCAAAAAGGAAGCAGAAAGCGGCAGAGAGGTCGTGAACTTGTTGCGAAAGCCTGGTCTAAGAACACGTTGGAGCGGACGAGCGAGAGATATGGGTGGTGATACAAAGGACACTAGCCGCCGCTCAACTTAGTGCGATAGCGTTCGCGAAGCGTCCCGGAGGGAACTAGCGCGACCTAGGAATCGCTCAAAATCCATTATCTTGTGTTGTCTTAACTGGATTAATTGCGATAGCGTAAGCGCTGACTTGTCAGTTCGCTAATGTTGGGTTAATGCGATAGCGAAGCGCGACCTAGGAATCGCTCAAAATCCATTGTCTTGTGCGTCGTTAACTGTGATTAACTGGGATCTCATGGGTAAGCGATCGCGAAGCGCTGCTGCAAGCAGTTCGCCAATCCTGTAGGGTGCGTTAATGGAATGTAACGCACCTTATTACTGAATTGAACGCAGTTCCAATTTTTCAGTACAATTATGATAGAGCAAGCAATGATGAATTTTCATCTTCATAAAATAATTTGGTTGCAACCCACATTCCGCACCCCAAACTGTCACAGATCAAAAAAGCCCTTAAAGTAGTACATAATAACTAAAGTCAATTCAAAAATTAAGATGCTTAATGAGAATAAGTAGTATTAAAAGGGACGTGGTGTGATAAAGTGAAACT
>NZ_JAQMTJ010000095.1:0-11475 GCF_028330815.1 Dolichospermum lemmermannii CS-548 | reverse complement strand
GGTCTAAAGTTTTCTTCTCTTGATTTCCACATTGAGGACAAGTTTGAGATGGTTTTACCTTCTTTGTAGGAACTTCTACAAATAAGCCACCAATGTCTGATAACTTAGCTTTTAAGGCATCCTTTATCATCCCCATACCCACATCAAGAATTGATTTATTTAGACCAGCTTTTTGCTTTTTACGTTTACCCCTTTTAGCTTTGGCACTCATGTTTTTGACTTCTAGTTTTTCAGTAACTACCGTGCTATTACTGCTGATTATTCGTGTAGTTTCTTGGTGAACAAAGTTCTGTCTTTGGTTAGCAACTTTTCTATTCAACTTACTAACCAACTTAGTCGTTTTTTTCCACCTTCTAGAAGCCTTAATTTTCCTTTTGACCCTTCGGCTTCGCTCAGGGTCAACAGTGAGCGAAGCCGAACTGTTGAAGTTAGGAGCGCGTTTTCTGCGTTTAGCTTTTCCTAATTGTTTATTTCTTTGTTCTGCCTTTCTGAAAAAACGAGGTGCCTGAACTAAACCATTTTCTGACCCATTTGTCCAAGCAATTGCATCGTTACAACCTAAATCAATTGCAATAATTCCGTCATCAGTTTTCCGGCTATTATGAAGTAAAACATCATCAATTTCTAGAACAATTGAGGCATACCATTTACCGTTGCGGTTGAGGATATCTAAGGCTTTAGGATGTCCCCAAAGTCTAGCTTGACCACGCATCTGGATTTGACCGATTTTTGATAATTCTAAATAGCCGTTATCACCTGTGCTATGTACTTTCCATCCAGTGAATGATGGATAAGTCCAACCTGAATAATGACGAATTGACTTGAATCTAGGATACTTTGCTAGTCCCTTGAAAAACCTTTGAAAAGCAAAATCAACCCGTTTTAAGGTAGCTTGTAATGCTTGAGAATTTATGGCTTTATACTCTATCCAAACTTCTTTAAAATCCGGTAAACAGTTCTGTTGTTCAAAGTAAGAAACAGATTTACCAAACTTTTTATATGAAGTAATACGGTTCGATATAGCTGCGTTATATAAGTCTTTATGCAGTTGGCGGTGGTAGGACAACATTTCACTGACTTGTTTATTTGGATATAGTCGGAAAGTTGATCTCCGTAATGCCATCATCAATCACCTCCTTGGTTTTTATAGTATACTGCTATTATCTAATTTCGGCACTGATGACAGTCAATAAAGACTTATGGTTGCTAAATTCGCTAACTTTGTAGAGAAATACATTGATAATTTGGCATAAATAAAATATAGTTGTCAACAACTCAACTGTCTGAATAATTTCTTTCAACTGTGTTGAAAATTAATTATCCAGACGTTTCGTTTTTGACTTGCTTACATCCCCACCCTATGAGTACATCGAGGGTGGGGAATTACGCAAAACTGTTAAAAAGTAATGTAATGGATATTTGCAGAAGATTCTATATATTTTTACACTATTACAGGAGTCAGAAAGAAGGAGTTCAGGAGGAAGAAGGAAGGAGTTCAGGAGGAAGAAGGAAGGAGGAAGAAGAATAGTTTTCACCAATCCCCAATCCCCAAGCCCCAATCCCCAGTCTCCAATTATAAACTAAGTAAGTCGGCACGATAAAATCAATATACATTTTTTTCGTAAAAACCCTTAAATAACCTATCTATAAGGTATTTGTCGAATTTACATTTCGTTACATATGTTGATTGTTTAACGCCAACTTACTTAATGGGTAACACGCTATAACTACCAAAGATTTTCAAGATTTCTGTATAATTTTGTAACTCTCTTAAAGCAGATTTCATCATCTGTGCATTCACATCTGCTTCAATATCCAAATAAAATAAATATTCGCCCAAAGAGCGTTTTGTAGGACGCGATTCAATCCGACTGAGATTAATACCCAAACGAGCAAATACCGCCAATGCTTTCATTAATGCGCCCGGTATATTAGCTGGTACACTGAATGCTAAGGATGTATGAGTACAATCAATGGGATGATTTTCCTCCGTGCTAACCACCCAAAACCGAGTACAGTTTTCTGGGTAATCATTAATACCCTTAGCTAAAATAGGTAAATTATACAATTGCGCCGCTCGACTAGAAGAAATTGCCGCTGTAGTTACTTCCTGTTCTAATCTCTGTAATGCTTCAGTAGTAGAATTACTAGGAATTAAATTGACATTTGGTAAAAAACGTGATAACCATCCTTGGCATTGAGCTAACGCTTGGGGATGAGAATAGACAGTTTTAATAGTATCTAAGTTAGTTGCATAGGAAATTAATGTATGTTGAATTGGTAAAACTAACGCTAACTGAATTTTTAAATTATCCAATTGCCATAAGCTATCCAGTGTCATGTTGACACTACCTTCAATAGAATTTTCCACAGGGACAACAGCTATTTCTGTTTTTTTATCTGCTATAGCTTGTAGTGATTGAGCTATGCTAGGATAAGGATATAAATTAGCGATAATGCCCTGATGGGTTTTTAACCAGTTGAGATAAAAAAAAGCTGCTTGTTCGGTATAAGTTCCCTGTGGACCTAAATGAGCGATTTTCAGATTCATGCTTTTAAATTTGGCGAATTTAATTAATAATGAAATGAAAGTTTGATTTTTTAGCAATTTAAATTGTTAAAAAATATTACAATAAAAAAAACAAATGGTTTAATTTGCTCATGGTTACTAAGTTTATTGCCTCTCAATCGGTGGAAATTTCCGTTCCTAAGCAATCTATTCCTATTCAACACTACTTGCGTCAACCTCAACGTTTGGTCAATGCCTTAGCTGATAAGACAAGAATTCAACAACTTTCTGACGAAGTTTTTCGGTTAAAAATGCGTCCTCTGTCTTTTATGTCACTGAGTATTCAGCCAACCGTAGATATGAGAGTTTGGGCAGATGCCAGCGGTACAATTTATTTGCGATCGCTCGGTTGTGAAATACTGGGTTTTGAGTATATTAACGAAAGGTTTGCGCTGAATTTAAAAGGCTATTTATCACCAGTTCAACTCAATGGTGAAACTCACTTGCAAGGGAAAGCTGATTTGGAAGTTTTAGTAGACATACCACAACCATTTTCCTTTACACCCAAATCAATTTTAGAAACTACAGGGAATGGATTACTCAAAAGTGTGCTACTGACAATTAAGCAAAGATTGTTACATCACCTCTTAGCAGATTATCGGCATTGGGTAATCTCGCAAACTCAAAATAACGAGATTGATCATAACATTCCTGATAGCGGTAGAGTGACCAAGCCATATTACCAACTTTGAATTTTGAGTAGTTTTAAGATGGAATTTGGCAAGGACGAAAAGAACGCCGATGTAAAGGTGAAAGTCCGTATTTTTGAAGCGCCAGTAAATGACGCGGACTTCCGTAACCTTTATTCCGTTCTAGATCATATAAAGGGTATTTTAATGCTAACCGTTGCACCAAATCATCACGCCAAACCTTAGCCATAATACTAGCTGCGGCAATATTAAGCGATAGTTCATCACCCTTAACAATTGTTTCTTGTGGTATTGGCAAATTCTTCACCAACTGATTACCATCAATCAAACACAGTTCAGGCTTTACCTTCAACTTCAAAACAGCCCGCTTCATAGCTAATAGAGTTGCCTGTAAAATATTCAACTCATCTATTTCCGCAGTTGTAGCATAACCAATTTTCCAGTCTAACGCCAGGGTATTAATTTTTTCAGCTAGTTTAGTTCTGCGAGAGCTAGACAACTTTTTACTATCCTTAATGTTATCTACCATCAGGATTGATAAAGCCTCTACTGGTAATATAACTGCCGCTGCCACCACAGGACCAAATAAAGCCCCTCTTCCTACCTCGTCCACACCCCCAACTGCACCCTGCATATTTGAGTAGCTAGAAAACTCTAACCAACTCGAATTATCCCAGAGTGCAGGTTTAATTTCTCCCATTGTCTAAACTGTGATTTGTGTGATTTGTTTGATTCAGATGATTAGTCGTAACTATGATTTATGTAATTGATTTAAGTAAGTAAGTAGACGAAAATAAATCAAAGTAGATTAAGTAATGTAAAAAATCTGGAGATGATTTCGTAGTAAGGGCTTCAGACCTCAAATGAGGAATAAGTTCCTCACTACAAACTTTGAATTATTCAAGCCGTTCTACTTACTTACTTAATTAATTAATCAATCACATAAATCATGAAAATCATAGTCCGAAACCATCTGGATCTAAGGCTGATGAACGACGACGACGACGACGATTAGGAGTAGATCCATTATTAGTTTCAGCTTCTATTTCAATCTCTGTTTCTATTTCAGTTTTTCCTTCAGTTTCAGTTGCTTTTACTTGGGGAACTATTGTCAATTCTGGGAATATTGCTAATGGTGGGAAAGATGATTCTTCTTCTAGCTCAAAAGTTGGTTTCGGTATTTTAATGGTGACAACTTCAGGAATTGTCTTTTCCATTACAATTGGTTCGGGGATAAATTCAGTTTCTTCAATAGGTGATTGTCCTGGTTGGACAACATTAATAATCACCGATCTTGGATTTTTTCCCTCCCGATCTAACTTGAGTAAAGGAGAAATTCCCATTTCAGCAAATGTATCTTGTTCCTTTGCTGACATTTCCACATTAATAATCTCTGGTGGTTCTACCTTAATCGGTTCTAGTTTGACTTTTGCCCGTTCTGGCCTTTCTGTCCAACCGGATTTATTAATAGTAGGTGGAGCGATTTCTGGGATTGGTAATTCAGGTTCTTCTAAGTCTAAATCTGCATGATTGACAAAAGCTAAAGGATTGGTAGGTAAGCGGGATTCATCTTTATCATTAGCGCCATTCACACCAATACGACTACGACGAGTCCGGGTCCGGCGCTTATCATTTAGTTCTTGGTAACTAGGATGATTGATCAAATGGAGAGAGCTAAATTCTGGTTCAGTTTCAAAACCATCTCCAAAACCATCATAGGTATCGCGGGGTGTGGCTTGAGCTACGCTACCGATATCAGGAATGCGGGTAGGTGCAGGTGTCCGAGATTCCCTTTGTGGCATCGGTACAAACCGCTCTGGGATGTCCGCAGCCGGAATGGGTAAGCGGTTTTCCATTTCTCCCGGTAATCTGACGGTATGTCCTAAACCGCCGCAAGTAGGACAAGTTTCGCCAAATAATTCATAAATGTTTTGGCCTTGACGTTTACGAGTGAGTTCAACCAAACCTAGTTCAGTCAGTTGAGCAATTTGGGGACGAGCTTTATCAGCTTTTAGAGCTTTGTTAAAGTGTTCTAAAACTTGCATTTGATCACGTCGAGATTCCATGTCAATGAAATCAACCACAATCACCCCAGCAATGTTCCGCAACCGTAACTGACGAGCAATTTCCGCCGCAGCTTCGCAGTTTGTCCACAGCACTGTTTCTCTAGCAGTTGCGGAACGAGTAAAAGAACCGGAGTTAACATCTATGACGGTTAAGGCTTCTGTCGGTTGGATGATGACATAACCACCTGATGGTAAGTCTACTCTCGGTCTGAGGGCTTCGCGGACAGCCGCATTGATCCGGAAATATTCTAAGATAGGAGAGCGATCGCGGTGATGATCAATTAGCAATCCTTGGGGTGTTTGTCCACCACTCCAGTTTTGTAGATACTGCTTCACCCGTTTTAAGCCCGTGCTGGAATCAACAACAATGCGATTCACATCACCACCATACATATCCCTGAGAACGCGCTGAATAAAGTCATCATCACGATTCAGTAGAGCTGGGGCACGAGAGGTTACTGCTTCTTGTTGCACAAGTTCCCACTGCTTTTGCAGCACTTCTAAATCTTCAATAATTGCTTCTTCTGGCTTGCCTTCTGCTTCTGTGCGTACCAGCAGCCCCATTCCGGCTGGTTTTACTAGAATTGCCAAAGCTCTCAGGCGATTACGTTCACTTTCGCTCTTAATCCGTCTCGATAAATTTACTCCCCGTCCGTAGGGCATCAACACGACATAACGACCAGGTAAGGTGATGTTACCTGTCAGTCTGGGGCCTTTTGATCCCGTTGGTTCTTTCATCACCTGCACTAAGGTTTTTTGCTGTGGTGTCAACAGTTCTGTAATCGCTGCTGCACTACGTTTTAGCCTTAATGGACCTAAATCAGTGACGTGAATAAAACCGTTGCGTTCTGGGTCGCCGATATTGACAAAAGCCGCATCTATCCCAGGTAAGACATTTTCTACTACACCTAAATAGATATCACCAATTTGGTGATGACCAGTAGCTACAACGAGTTCTTGTATTTGATCTTCCGAAAATACAGCAGCGATTTGATACTGCTCCGCGATGATAATTTGTTTTGGCATTCAATTTCCTCAAAAATTGGCAGCACCGCTGGGAATTACAAGGAAGTTCTCTGTTATCCCGCTTGTCCTGACGGTCGCTGCTACAAGACGCTACTAGTAATAAAAATTCGCAATTTGAGTAACTCTGCAAAGTTATGAAGAGCTAACTAATGATACCTTGGATGCGTTTATACGCCGGATTATTCCTGAATAGCTGCATATATTTTACAGACTTCAATCAACCGCCTTTGGCCAATTTTCCATACTATACGCTGCTATTTAAACTTTGGATATCCGTAGATATCTATTTCAAAGTTAACGCTTCATCAAGTAAAGTTGACTATATCTAAATAGCACACACTTTGTGTAAAACCTCCGCGTTTAGACACGGTTTTTTTTGGGTTTACCATCTGCTGACGGAGGGAAATCTGCCTTTAGCACTGGATTCACTATCCGTGTTTTTACTAGAAAGTCTAGCTGGGTGCAGATAACTCACTGAGTCATCTTTACAAGAATTTTGGCAGGGTTTTAATCTCTGTCAATACTTACGTGGTATTTTTTACAATTAAACACACTTGCATTTGCAGCAATTGCATAAAAGCCCGCAATCAAAGCAAGTCTTATTTAAGAGATAGAATGTATCAGTGAATGGAGAAGTTGACGAAAGCTATTGTTAGTGATTGATTCACAAGGTAGCCATAGAGAGAGTGGTTTGTAATCAGCAGCGGAATTTGTCTGGGATACAATCTTAGAAGTTACACTCTTATATTTTTGCCTTCGCTCCCGTGATGATCACAGGTAGTGAATCAATTGACATACCCACCGAACTGAAGGTGCGGGGAAACACTTGACACTTCGCCAGAACACGCCACAAGTGGTCTTATCGTCCCTCCATGTCCGTTTAAAGTCTCCCAATGCCCTATGGCGACTATGACCAAATTTTAACATAAAGCCGTCCTGGAAGGACGAGGCTTGTGTCCCGTCTTTTCGGTCATTCAAGGCAGCACCAGAAAATTTCTCTTGATTATCATTCTAACGCAACCTTGCGAAAAATCAATTCCCACAATGTCCTAATTTTTGGCAACTACTAGCAAGTTATCCAATAACTAGACGCTTGCGGTGGATATGCAAGAGGTGAAATTCTCCATTCGCCACTGTTTCCAGCATAGACAATATTTGCTCAGGACGCAAGATCACACCGTCGGGACGACAGACACCCAAATAACGCAATACTGCTGTTGAGTCTGATTCTCGGTTGGATGCTGAAATTAATTCTATCTCCCACAGGCGATCACGCAGATTTATTAATTGCTGCTTACCGGATTTAGTTGTATGTGCCGATAAAATCTCCTCTTGATTTTTAATAGTTTCAATCCAACCTTGCCATTGTGCCGGTTGTACCTCGCTTTGGGGTATAGACACTGTTAGTAAATACTCGGCTGCTTCTAGAGATTGGGTAGCAGAGGGAGACTTGATATCTACTTCTACCACATTATATATAGGGATGTCAGTAGGTAGCTGCTTAACCAATTGGGCATGAAAAGTTTCAATATCAATGGCTTGGGTCAACTCAAAATCAACAATTTCCCCTTCACTGGTAGCACCTAAAGTCAAAGCACTGGCTAGACAAATCCTCGGACCAGGATGAAAACCACCTGTGAATGTAATTGGTAAACTGGCACGGCGCATAACTCGATCAAATAGACGCATTAAATCCAAGTGACTGACCAAAGCCATATCCCCTTGTTTACCAAAGCATACTCGCAATCGTTGAGCTTTGGTGGTGTTGGGAACAAAATCACCGATAAAGCTGGGAATGGGTGGTGCAGCCACAACCACATTATGACCGAAATCAGTGCCACAGACTCCACAATGAGAACAACCTTCAAAAGAGCAGTCAGGGACAATTGCGGCTTCTAGAGCGCGTTGGAGGTCTTCTTGTAGCCACTTTTTATCAATGCCAGTATCAATATGATCCCAAGGTAAGGGAGTATCCAAAGGTGATAGCGAAGCGCTGCTGCAAGCAGTTCGGGTTTCTGGTTCTTTGTTGTCAGCAGCAAACAGATTCCATTCGCCATTTTTAACTTGACGGTATTTCCAGTCTAGACCGGCTTCGGTAATGGCTGTTTCCCAAGCTGTAAATGCTGCATCTACATTATCATACCAAGAATCCATACCTGCACCCAGTTCCCAAGCGCTACGTAACACTTTCCCCAGAGTGCGATCGCCTCTACCAATAAAGTCTTCCATGGCGGAGATGCGAAAATCCGTGAAATTTACTTTCACATTCTTCATTTTGCGAAACTCTTGTCGCAGGAGATTTTGCTTTCTCGCAAATTCCGTTGTGGAGACTGAATGCCATTGAAAGGGAGTATGGGGTTTGGGGGTAAAATTAGAAATGGTCAAGGTAAAGTTTAACGATCTTCGGCCTTTTTCCCAACATTCCTGTTTTAACCAGTTGACCGTTTCTACAATACCGATCACATCGGCATCTGTTTCACCGGGTAAACCAATCATAAAATACAACTTGATTTTATCCCAACCTTGTGACCAAGCTGTTTTTACACCCCTCAATAATTCTTCATTTGTCAAACCCTTATTAACAATATCCCGCATTCTTTGTGTACCCGCTTCCGGGGCAAAGGTCAACCCACCTTGGCGCGTACCTCCCAGGATATTAGCAATATTCTCATCAAATCTATCTACTCTTTGACTAGGTAAGGTTAAGGAAATATTGTCATTTTTTAAGCGATTTTTAATTTCCATCCCCACCGCTGGTAGGGCTAAATAATCAGAACAACTTAAAGACAACAGGGAAAACTCATTGTAACCAGTTTCCCGCATTCCCTTTTCTATAGCTTCTACTACTTTTTCCGGTTCGACATCCCTCGCTGGTCTAGTTAGCATTCCTGGTTGACAGAAGCGACAACCGCGAGTACAACCGCGACGAATTTCAATGGTGAGGCGATCATGGACTGTTTCTACATAAGGTACTAAGCCAATAGAATAGGCAGGAATGGGCGTAGCTACTCTTCTCAGGACTCTTTTGGGGACATCTGGACGCAGGGGATATACAGCCCCACCAATACCCATTTCATAGAACTGCGGCACATAGACACCAGGGATTTGTGCCAAGTCTAATAATAGTTCTTCTCGATTCCAGCCTGTTTTTTTCCCTTCTTCTAAAACCAAGCCTATTTCGGGAAGTAGTTCTTCACCATCTCCCAAAACGATGAAATCAAAGAAATCTGTATAAGGTTCGGGGTTAGATGTTGCTGTTTGTCCACCGGCAAAAATTAGCGGGTAATTTCCCTGTAACCGTTCTTCTCTAGTGACGGGAATTCCGGCTAAATCTAACATTTCTAAGATGTTAGTTGCGCCTAATTCGTAACTGAGACTAAAGCCTAAAATATCAAAGTCCGTTAACCACCGTTTAGATTCCACTGCAAACAGGGGTGTCTGCGTAGTGCGGAGTTTGGCGGCTAAATCTGCTCCTGGTAGATAAGCGCGATCGCATAATTGACGAGGTTGGGCATTCAAAATATTGTATAAGATGATATGCCCTAAATTTGATGCTCCTACCTCATACACTTCTGGATAGGTCAAAACCCAACGAATTGTTGCCGTATCCCAAGGCTTATGGACTGCTAAACGCTCATTACCCAGGTAACGAGCAGGTTTTAAAATATCCGATGTTATTAATTGTTCAACTAAAACAGCCACTTGCTATCTTCTAGCTACCATAAATTACAGCTAACCACTCTGATACTAGCATTAATTAGAGATTTTAACTTGAGTTCAATAATTTTATCTTGCAAATTTGGTGCTGCATGAATTATGTTTCGCGCAAAGGCGCAAAGAAGCAAAGGCGCAAAGTTTTAGGAATTATATTTAAATTATCATATAAGCTTTTATAAGTTTAAATTTGCATTTGGTTTGAAGATAACTTTTTTTCCTCGCTTGGCTACAAGTTGGAAGTCTCTTTACTCAATCTTTATAGGTTGAGTGGGTTTATTTAAAGATTGTCATAAGTCAATGGTAAAGTGTACTTATATATACATTTTTTTTTAGCGAGTTAAAAAACAATCTACTTATGCCTTCTGAATGCAGATTAATCATCTGTCGCTATAGCAATACTATTGCTGAAGCTAGGAATGGAGGTGGTTTCAGTAAAATTTCTCTGTAGTTGTCAGCCCTGATTTTTACCTTTGTCGCTGATAAAAACAGAGTTACCGAATAACTGGTCTTGATTATTTAGTAGTGATCTAAATCACAGGGTCGAGAGGTATAAATCACCTTTTATACCGAACATTGTCTGAGATAATGACTAGTAACTGCAATTTGGTTTATTTGTTATGAAAACTCGATACGTGATTCGTCAGTTGGTAGAAAAAGCCCTGCATATCCGCAAATTAACGCCAGAAATCGAAAATGAGATTAACTCAGAATTAACAAAGCTAGGTCATATCTCTGATGTTGACTATGAAGCTTTAGAATTACTAATGGCAGAGATGGATGCTGGTAGAGTACAGTTAGTTCCTACCTGGGGATAATACTCGTACTGTAAGGTATTGAGGATGCGTATTAACATCCTATGTTGCTAGTATTACCTATGCAATTAAGTCTCTTTATGTTTCTTGTCCTTGTTGATATGCTTGCCACAGTTGATGAATAAATAAATTAAATTGTTGTTTAGCTCCTAAATCAGGCTCAAATTTGAGTTCTTTGGGAAAAAGTTGCCCCAAAAAAGCAATAACTTCTGTATCTAGAGCCGGTCTAAATAAATCTAATGGCCATAACAAATCAGATACATTTTGTAAATCCATCACAAGTGGTAATTCTTGGGTAGAGTTCACAAGCAGTAAAGGACGCACCCAGCACAATTGACGGGAAACCACGATTTCAATAACTTCTGCATAAAGATTTTGATGACTATAATCCAAGGACACAATTTGTCCTGGTTGAAATTTTGAGCTGATATCCATAACTATCTAGAGTAGGAACTATGTTGCCGTTTCCTTGATTTTAATAATTTCTGTTGCTATTAAGCTTCCCCGGTCTGAAGACGCGGGGATTTCTGAAGAGTCCATAAAAGAACTTTCGTAGGCTGACTTAAACAACCTCTACCTACTCCAATTAAGTCAAACTTAAATATCGCAGCTACTTTTCTGATTATGTTGACCGC
>NZ_JAQMTJ010000094.1:0-29591 GCF_028330815.1 Dolichospermum lemmermannii CS-548 | reverse complement strand
TAAGTAGAACGGCTTGAATAATTCAAAGTTTGTAGTGAGGAATTTATTCCTCATTTGAGGGCTGAAGCCCTTACTACGAAATCATCTCCAGATTTCTTACATTACTTAATCTACTTTGATTTATTTTCGTCTACTTACTTACATAAAGGGAAGAGTAGAACCACCGGAGATAATATTACCCATTACCCATTCCTGATTTTGGACAAGAGTATGCACTTGCCAATTAGGATCAGTTTGAGGGTAATCTAACCGGTAATGTCCACCTCGGCTTTCAGTTCTAAAAACAGCACTTTTCAGAATTAATTCGGCAATATCTAATAAATTACGAGTTTCTGCCCAAAGCCGCAATTCCTTTTCAATTTGTGGCTGTTGAAAATTAACTGATTGTGTCGGTTTTAAACTCAATAATAATTGACTTAAAGGTAAAGCAGCAAAGTCTTCTTGCCAAGATGCAACTTGAGAAATGGCATTTTCTAAACTTGATTTTTCTCGACAAATACCCGCACTTTGCCAAACTACACGGGGTAAATTTTGGCGAATTTCTGCTAATTGTCTTTGTTGATTTTCCCACTCAATTAGAGATGGGTTAACTGCCAAACTTTCAGTTTCAATAATATTAGCAGATTCCTGTTTTCCCAGTTGCAATTTTCCATAGTCAACATTAGCCATTTGCGCCCCAAAGACAATACATTCCAACAACGAATTACTGGCTAAACGATTAGCACCATGTACTCCCGTACTGGCAGTTTCTCCAATGGCGTATAAACCGGGAATATTCGTGGCATTCATGACATCTGTGAGAATACCACCCATCCAATAATGGGCAGCAGGTGACACAGGAATGGGTTGAGTAAAGACATCAATGCCCCAATGTTGACAAACATTAATGATATTCGGGAAACGATGGCGAATTTTGTCAGCGGGAATGGGGCGCATATCTAACCAGACATTCGCTGTAGCCATATCAGCAGCCGTTTTTTGTAAATGACTGAAAATAGCTCGACTGACCACATCACGGGGTGCTAGTTCCCCTGCTGGGTGGTAATCAAAGGCAAAACGTCGCCCGGTGTCATCCACCAAATGCGCCCCTTCTCCACGCACAGCTTCACTAATCAGGAAACGTCCTGGTTTACTTAGGGCTGTGGGGTGAAACTGGACAAATTCTAAATCCCGGAGAATTGCCCCTGCCCGCCAAGCAATGGCTACACCATCACCTGTACTTACCTCTGGGTTAGTGGTTTGGGCAAATACTTGACCACCGCCACCTGTAGCTAAAATGACAGCCCTGGCTCTAATCCAAGTAATTTTCCCTTGATAAAATAGGCTAGTTCCCAAACATTGACCGGTTTGGGGTTCTATCCATAAACTCAGAGCCAAAGCTTGCTGAATGACTTGAATATTTTGACGACGCAGGACTTGATCTGTAAGGGTGGTGGTAACTTCCCTGCCAGTGGTATCGGCTGCATGAAGCACACGAGGACGAGAATGGGCTGCTTCGAGGGTTAAAGCTAAGTTACTGTCATGACGATCAAACGCTACGCCTAAGTTAACCAGGGATTGAATACAACTGGGGGCTTGTTCGGCGAGGAATTTGACAGCGGCGATGTCGCATAAACCAGCACCTGCTTTTAATGTGTCTTCAATATGCAGTTGTGGCGAATCTTCTGGGGCTACGGCTGCGGCTATGCCACCTTGCGCCCAATCACTGGCGGATAGGGAAACTGTTTCTTTAGTAATTAAGCCGACTCGTAAGGATGCGGGTAGACATAGGGCTGTATATAGTCCTGCTGCACCGGCACCGACTACTAAAACATCAAATTGGTTAGGAATATTTATATCAGGCAAGGGATAACTATGATTTTTGTGATTTGGATGATTTTTGGGATTTACAGCCCAAAATTTAAGATCTCAACTTAGGGTATGGGTAATTGGGAATATGTTTTCAATTCCCAATTCCCAATCCTTAGTTATCTGTAGATACCGTTATTAATACGGTCGTCTCCTTCATTGAAGTTAGGCTCTAATTCTGTAACTGTAAAGTTTGCTAAGTTAGCTTGCAAACGTTCTTTTTGGCTATCGGTCAATCCTGGCAGATTTAATACATCTTCTACTTTTTCGTAGGGAGCATTAGCGACAATCTTCTTAGCCAAGGTGGGATACAGTCCAGGAAAATCTTGGAAAGCCCGCATATTGGTATTGTTCAAATCAATTTTCTTGCCAAACTCTGTTGCCAACTTCTGATCTGCTTTGTTTTGGCGGGCAATTGCTAAAACGGGGACTTGATTTCCCACAAAGCTGTTGAAGCCAGTAGCTTGGGCTGTTTGGGTAGTTCCCAACATTCCCCAACAACCTAGCAACAATGTAAATACACTGAATAAACGCACCAATGCTTTCACGATTTTTACCTCTTTTTTTCAAGGAATAATAAAATTTTGCAGCCAAAAGCTATGAACTTTAGGGCATAAGCCGGAAGTTTAAGGGTGTTAGAGCAGTTTATTTTCTAACTTGATCCTGGTTTCTTCATGGTTTAGCTTCATGGTTTCAGCTTGAGAGTTTGCACAACAGTCATCAAAAACTAATATACAGCGGATCAATATCCATAATATTTACGACTATTTGGTTTGATTTGACTTTTGCCAAAAATCTGACCTGATAGCACCTTTGCGCCCATTTTTCGGTGTTTACCTAAATTCATGGGAATTTCACGCCAGAACTGCTGCTAATAAGAAGAGACTGTCTACTAAGATTGTACTCAAAACTGCGCCTCCAAAGGCATACCAATGACATTGCTTATTGAGTAAAGAAGCTGTTCCTACAGTCATCAGAATGAGAGCAAGAATGATTGCCCAGGCTTGTCCCCAGGGTGTTTGGACTTGTGTTAGGGCATTCTGTAAGATTTGTGAAGCACCAGATGGATCTGTTCTCATAATTTGTCGCCAATAAGGCATCAAATCCACTAAATAAAAATAAATATCGGTTAAAACCGTTCCTAGTAAAGAACCGAGGTAAAACCAATTGCCGACTTTACCCCAATTTTTCGCTAAACACCACACAGCAAAGGGTAATCCTAGTGCTTCTATAGGTATATGCCAGATTGGTTCATATCTTAACCAACCCCAATAAATTGCGCCTGTTAACCAAGTCCAGCTAAAACCAAAAAGTAAATCTCCCCACAGATAGGTTTGGGGACGTGACATTAATCTAATACTGATCCACACCCAAAAGCCTGTCATTAATACGCTAAGAGTGGGGAATGAGCGCACTAATGGTGCTTCCATGAACACTGGTACTGATACTAAAAATACTGATGCTAAAAATATTAACCAACTTTGTCGGGAAGAGATAAAGTTTGGTAAAGAAGGATTTTTAAGGCTGTCATCAATATCTAACGTCGGGTTAGTAGCTGGATAGCAAGGAAATGTATGATTAATCAAAGTTTTTAATATTTGTTACTAAACTTTACTTATCTAGAGTATCATAACTGAAAATCCCCCCTAGGGGCATCTTGATTATACATAAATAACAACAAGATCCCCGACTTCTTAGAGAAGTCGGGGATCTGACTTTTGCAATACTATTGATAAATCACCAGATTAATCAAAGAAGTTGGGAGTCTTGTGATTAAACTATAAGTTATTTGTATGGGATTTTTGAAAAAAGGACTTTCTCAACTAATGGGAGTCTATTCTCATTATTATTGAGAATTTTATCAATATTTTAACGAGTTTTGGTGATTTCAGCTAGGGGGCTTGACAGAGTTTCGAGTTTTAGGTATGCTTATGATATGAGTGGAAAAGTGTGCGCTCATATATATAAATCGAGAAACAAAAGTTTGTATCAAGAATAATCATTTTCTAATCTGCAAATATTGACACTGTGCGAATCGCTTCTCTCTCTATTTCCGGTAATTCCAAATCTTCAAATTTGGCAAAACGGTTTTCAATTAGAGTTGCTAAATTGATAGGATTTTGATGATTTTCTGAGAGAACAAGACGGAGAATTTCTGTAATTTCTTGTTCTAGGGAATGTCCATGTTTTTCTGCTCTTTTTTGTAACTGATTTTGCAGATCATCATCAAGGTTAGAGATTGTGATATTAGTCATAATCAATTTAGAGTTAAAGGATATGTTTATTATACACTATCAATCTGATTTTTTTTGTCAGAATCAGGATTTTCAGGATTAGAGGATTTTCAGGATGTTGTTGTTTATTTGAAGTGGGGATTTTCAGGATTTTTTTGTCTGAATCAGGATGTCCAGGATTAAAGGATTTTCAGGATGTGGTTGTTTGATTGTCTATGGGAAGTACAGATTTTAGGATGTTAGATAATAAATTATCCGTTAAATTATTTGTTGTTATTTGTTGACTGTTGGTGTAACTGTATTTTATAATATCTCAATATTCACAGATAATTCATCAATAACAATCCTGTACATCCTCAAATCCTGGACATCCTGATTCAGACAATTACAATTTCAGCATCCCATGAATAATCTATCAATAACAATCCTATACATCCTCAAATCCTGGACATCCTGATTCAGACAATTACAATTTCAGCATCCCACCAATAACCTACAAATAACAATCATGTAAATCCATGAACATACCTAATACCCAAAATCTAAAATTAGACGAAATTACATATATAATTAATGGCTGTGCAATGAAAATACACCGAACTTTGGGAAATGGTTTTCAGGAGGTTATTTATCAAAGATGTATGGAAATTGAACTCAAAAAATCAGGTTTAGGTTTTGGAAGGGAGGTGGAACAAGTAATTTATTATGAGGGAATTGAAGTAGGAACAAGAAGGGCGGATTTTATAGTTGAAAATCAGGTTGTGGTGGAGTTGAAAGCGATAATTAATTTAGAAGATGTCCATTTAGCGCAAGCGAAAAATTATTTGGTTGCATATAATTTTCCTGTTGGTTTATTGATTAATTTTGGTGGGTTGAAGTTGGAATATAAGAAGGTTTTTAATCCTAGATTTCAGGGTTAATTTGTCTGAATCAGGATGTCCAGGATTAGAGGATTTTCAGGATGTTGTTGTTTATTTGCAGTGGGGATTTTGAGGATTTTTTGTCTGAATCAGGATATCCAGGATTAAAGGATTTGCAGGATGTTGTTGTTGATTTGACGTGGGGATTTTGAGGATTTTTTTGTCTGAATCAGGATGTCCAGGATTAAAGGATTTGCAGGATGTTGTTGTTGATTTGACGTGGGGATTTTGAGGATTTTTTTGTCTGAATCAGGATAACCAGGATTAGAGGATTTTCAGGATGTAGTTGTTTGATTGTCTATAAAAAAATATAAAGATTTTGGAATGATAGATAAGTTATCAGTTAAATTATCCGCTGTTAATTCCTGACTACTACTGTAACTGTATTTTATAATCTTCAAATCTTCACAGACAATTTATCAATAACAATCCTGTACATCCTAAAATCCTGGACATCCTGATTCAGACAATTACAATTTCAGCATCCCACCAATAACTTACAAATAACAATCCTGTACATCCTAAAATCCTGGATATCCTGATTCTGACAAAAAATATAAATCGGATATTTTCATTATGTTGGGTTTCCTTGTGTCAACCCAACCTACTAGCTAATTTTTCTAATGTATTCATAGTTATATATACCTTTGGTGAGGTTTATCTTTATTATACACTATTAATCTGAATTTTTTTGTCTGAATCAGGATAACCAGGATTAAAGGATTTTCAGGATGTTATTGTTTATTTGAAGTGGGGATTTTGAGGATTTTTTTGTCTGAATCAGGATGTCCAGGATTACGGGATTTTCAGGATGTTTTTGTTTGATTGTCTATGAGAAGTACAGATTTTAGGATGTTAGATAATAAATTATCCGTTAAATTATTTGTTGTTATTTGTTGACCGTTGGTGTAACTGTATTTTATAATATCTCAATATTCACAGACAATTCATCAATCACAATCCTGTAAATCCTAAAATCCTGGATATCCTGATTCTGACAATTACAAATAATGGAGGGTATTTTGCAGCTTATTTTTATGTTCGCATTGTTTTGTCTAATAGGTTCTTTATCTGGTGCTGTTCCTGCTGTTTTAGTACCTTATTTCTTTTGCGGTTCTTTAATAGTAATGTTTGTAACAGCAGGTAGGATCTCTAAGTAATCTACGTATTTATTTAGTAGGGTGCGTTAGCGTCAGCGTAACGCACCTTATTCACAATCAAAATGGTGCGTTACATTTCAATAACGCACCCTACAATTAACTAATTATAAGCCTCCATCGGTAAACAAGAACAAACAAAATTCCTATCCCCAAAAGCAGCATCTATCCTACCCACACTTGGCCAGAACTTATATTCCTTATTCCACAGTGCAGGATAAGCAGCTTGTTCACGGGAATAGGGATGATTCCACTCACCAACAATCAAACTTTCCGCAGTGTGAGGGGCATTTTTCAAAAGATTATCGTGAATATCCATTTTACCAGATTCAATTGCGGCAACTTCCTCACGAATCGCAATCAAAGCATCACAAAATCTATCTAATTCCTGTTTAGATTCACTTTCCGTTGGTTCTACCATAATTGTCCCCGCAACAGGCCAAGAAACAGTAGGTGCATGAAACCCATAATCCATTAACCGCTTCGCAACATCATCAATTTCAATCTGCGCTGATTTCTTCAAACTTCGCAAATCTAAAATACATTCATGTGCCACCAAACCATTTTTTCCCTGATACAAAACCGGATAATATGACTCTAATTTCTTAGCCATGTAATTAGCATTCAAAATGGCGATTTTGGTTGCTTGTGTCAACCCATCTGCACCCATCATGATAATATACATCCAGGAAATTACCAAAATACTCGCACTACCCCAAGGTGCAGCCGAAACAGCACCACTTGATTTTGGATTTTGGATTTTGGATTTTGGATTATTTTCCTGTATTGTCGTCACAAAATGTCCTGGTAAAAAGGGGACGAGGTGGGAAGCGACACCAATGGGACCCATACCGGGACCACCACCACCATGGGGAATACAGAAGGTTTTGTGTAAGTTCAAATGACAGACATCTGCACCAAAATCACCAGGACGACAAATACCCACTTGGGCATTCATATTAGCGCCGTCCATGTAAACTTGTCCACCGTGACTATGAATTACCGCACAAATTTCTTGAATTGCTTCTTCAAATACCCCATGAGTTGATGGATATGTCACCATTAAAGCTGATAATTCATGACTATGTTTTTCAGCTTTGGCTTTTAAATCTTCAACATCAATATTACCTTGTTCATCACAAGCAACTCCCACAACTTTCATTCCACACATTACCGCACTTGCAGGATTTGTACCGTGTGCTGATTGCGGAATTAAACAAATATTTCTGTGTCCTTCTCCGCGACTTTGATGATATTCATGAATTACCAACAGTCCCGCATATTCACCTTGAGAACCTGCATTTGGTTGTAAGGAAATTCCCGCAAAACCTGTGATTTCTCCTAACCATGCTTCTAGTTGTTGGAACAGGATTTGATAACCTCTAGTTTGAGAAATTGGCGCAAAAGGATGGATTTTCCCAAATTCTGCCCAAGTTACGGGAATCATTTCTGAAGTTGCGTTTAACTTCATGGTGCAAGAACCCAAGGGAATCATTGAAGTTGTTAATGATAAATCCTTGCTTTCTAGTTGATGTAAATAACGTAATAATTCCGTTTCTGAATGATAACGGTTAAAAACTGGGTGAGTGAGATATTTACTTTCACGAGGTAATGGGTAATGGGTAATTGGTAATTGGTAATTGGTAAGAGAATTAAGTTCTGTCTCACTGAAAGGAAATTCATCTTTCAATGCGAAAATTTGCCAAAGGTCAATTAAATCTGCTTCTGTCGTAGTTTCATCTAAAGAAATACCAACTGTGGAATTATCAAAAATTCTCAAGTTGATATTTCTCTCGTTTGCAGCGTCGAGAATTGCTTCTAATTTCGTATTTCCTAATTCTACCCGCAAGGTATCAAAGAAGTTTTCCGAACTGATTTTATAACCTAACTTTTGCAAACCTGCTGCTAAAGTTGCGGTAAGTTCATGGATATTTTGAGCGATCGCTCTCAGTCCGTCCGGTCCATGATAGACTGCATACATACTCGCCATCACTGCCAATAAAACCTGGGCTGTGCAGATATTACTGGTGGCTTTATCTCTGCGGATGTGCTGTTCACGGGTTTGCAACGCCAAACGTAAGGCAGGTTTACCATTCACATCTTTTGATACCCCCACAATGCGCCCTGGAACAAGTCGTTTATACTCTTCCTTCGTGGCAAAATAAGCAGCGTGTGGTCCCCCAAATCCCAAAGGAATACCGAAGCGTTGGGTACTGCCTACGGCAATATCAGCCCCTAATTCACCGGGGGGTGTGAGTAATAATAAGCTCAGAGGATCTGCGGCTACAGTCACCAATGCACCCTGAGCATGAGACTTTGTGATAAAATCGCAGTAATCGTAAATTGTCCCGTCGGTTGCGGGATATTGCAGAATCGCACCAAAGATAGTTTCGGAAAAATCAAAGGTTTGATGATCACCGATAATGATATTGATGCCTAAAGGTTTTGCGCGTGTTTGCAATACATCAATGGTTTGAGGATGACATTCACTAGAAACAAAATAGTTATGGGATTTGTTTTTGCACACACCATAACTCATACTCATGGCTTCTGCGGCTGCTGTCCCTTCATCAAGTAAAGAAGCGTTAGCAATTTCCAACCCCGTTAAGTCAATAATCATGGTTTGGAAATTTAACAACGCTTCCAAACGTCCTTGGGCAATTTCTGGCTGATAAGGGGTGTATGCTGTATACCAACCGGGATTTTCTAAGATGTTGCGTTGAATGACGGTAGGGGTAATACAGTCATAATATCCCATGCCGATAAATGAGCGATAAACTTGATTTTTATCCGCTATTTGCTTTAATTTTGCCAGTGCTGCATATTCGCTTTGTGCTGCTGGTAGATTTAGGGTTTGATGAAACCGAATTGCCTGTGGTACTGTTTTATCAATGAGATCATCAAGGTTGGAAAGACCTAATATATCAAGCATTTGCTGGATATCATCAGGGTTTGGTCCAATGTGTCTTTGTGTAAAGTTGCTCAATGTGCTGGTTTGAGTGCGCGGGGGATTAGCTACCACAAATCGTTCTCCAAGGAGTTCTGTATTAATATATTGTAATGATCACTTTTGGATATTAGGGTTTTTTCTAAATTTTGTTTCGCGCAAAGGGGCAAAGGAGCAAAGACGCAAAGGAAGAAAGAAATCTGAAGTTTAAGTATTGGTGGAATTTATTGATTGGTAATGTTTCCATTTTTGCTGTAGTCGCTTTCTTTTTTCTGGTGTTAGGGTATGGAAACAGTGGGGACAGGAAATATTTTTTTCATATTCTGGGGAGGTTTTATCTGTTTCGGAAATGGGATATCCACAAGCAAAGCATAATTCCTGATTTCCTGTTTCTAAGTTATGACTAACTGTGATTCTTTCATCAAAAATAAAACATTCTCCTTCCCATAAACTTTCTGTTTGGGGAATTTCTTCTAGATATTTGAGAATGCCTCCTTGGAGCTGATAAACTTCTTCAAAACCTTGAGAAAGTAAATAAGATGAGGCTTTTTCACAACGAATTCCTCCAGTACAAAACATGGCTACTTTTTGATGTTTTTTGGGATCAAGATGTTGTTGTACATATTCGGGAAAATCTCTAAATATTTGAGTTTGCGGATTTTCTGCTCCTTTGAAAGTCCCAATGGTGACTTCATAATCATTGCGGGTATCAATGACTGTGACTTCTGGGTTGGAAATTAAATCATTCCAATCTTCAGGTTTGACATAAGTTCCTACTTTTTCCGCAGGGTTCACTTCTGGTAATCCCAAAGTCACAATTTCTGGCTTTAACCGAATTTTCAACCGTTCAAATGGGGGAATTTCTGTGTAAGATTCTTTATGTTCTATATCTGCAAACCGTGAATCATTACGAAGAAAGGCTAAAACTGTGTCAATTTGCTGACGAGAACCAGCAATTGTGCCGTTAATTCCTTCCTGTGCTAGTAAGATAGTTCCTTTAATTCCTTCTGACTCACAAAAGGATAATAAGGCTGCTTGCAGTTCATTACAATCAGGTAGACTCACAAATTTATATAGTGCAGCAACAACTGTCTGATTTTCTTGGTTCATAGTCTTGCCAAATTAATAATAATAGTTTATGATAATGTGGTTATGTAAAATCAACCCTTTTTACATAAAAAACAGACTTGGGGGTTTAGCTCAGTTGGTAGAGCGCCTGCTTTGCAAGCAGGATGTCAGCGGTTCGAGTCCGCTAATCTCCATTAATTATACAAAAGAAAACAGATAAATTCCTTTGCGTCTTTGCTCCTTTGCCCCTTTGCGCGAAACACAATTCATCTATCTATGTTTAAATACTAGTGAAAAGTTATTTGCTGGCATGGGGTGAGTTTGGTGCAATGTCAGGTTTTGGGCTTCTGCGGCTTTTACTACATCTTCTAAATTACGCACTCCCCAATCTGGATTCTGTGCTTGTAAAGACTCATCAAAATCAGCGTTACTGGGTGCGGTATGTTCTCCATTTTGTTTATAGGGACCATATAAGTAGAGTATACCACCAGGTGGCAGAATCCGTCCAGCCCCTGCCATTAGTCCTAAACAGGCTGACCAAGGGGAAATATGAATCATGTTAATATTGACAATGGCAGAAATAGGTGGTTGTGGTATTATCTCTTTTTCCACAGGCCAAATTGGTGAACTTGCATCTAAATCTAGGGGTGGCTGCATGGCTTCACAGGGGAGAAATTCAGCCCACGCGCTAATACTAGCACGCAGTTCTGGGTTAGGGTCGGAAGGTAGCCATTGTCGAGGTGCGAGGTGGTAGGAGAAAAATGTAGCGTGTTCACCTGTGCCACTGGCTATTTCTAAAATAGTCCCATGTTGAGGCAATATTTGTAAAAGCAATTCTAGAATCGGTTCGCGGTTGCGCTGGGTTGCGGGGGCAAATTTTCGCTGGTCTGCGGGTGTGTTCATTATGATTATGATAATTAAATTAGCAGCGATTTCTCAATTTTAGCTTTTTTCGCCATATCACAGGAGAACAACTTGCCTAAATCTATTCATTCCACCCAACCACCGCTGAAATTTATCCCTCAACGGCATAATCCCTTTGTTGTGAAAATTGTATCTTGGTTTTTGCCTTTTATTTTGCGGGTGAGAACTAGACCTTGGCTACCTGCGGGTATTGTTAATGTTGAAGCTAAAAATGCGGAAGTATTAGCCAAGTTATACCACGATTTTCAAGCAGGTAAGGTCAGATTTTTAATTGCTTTTCGTCACCCCGAAGTGGAAGATCCTTTATCTATGTTATACCTGTTATCACGGATTGTTCCCAAGGTGGCAAGAGAAAAAGGAATTAGTCTCAAATACCCTGTTCACAGTCATTTTATGTATGAACGGGGAATGACTTTATGGGCGGGAAATTGGTTAGGATGGTTATTTTCTCGACTTGGTGGTGTGCCGATTCGTAGGGGAAGACGCGTAGATAGAAATGCTATCCAAATGGCCAGAGAATTATTTGCTAATGCAGAAATGCCGATTGCGATCGCTCCTGAAGGTGGTACAAATGGACATAGTAGCATAGTTAGTCCTTTAGAACCTGGTGTGGCACAATTGGGTTTTTGGTGTGTGGAAGATCTAAAAAAGGCTAACCGCGAAGAACAGGTTTTTATTATTCCTATTGGTATTAAATATAGTTATGTTAATCCCCCTTGGCAAAAAATAGATCGGCTTTTATCTAAATTGGAAGCTGATAGCGGTTTACCTATAACGGAACTTAGTCAAACTGGAAAGGACAGGGAAGGAATTTTATATCAGCGGGTTTTGCGTTTAGCTGCATATCTAATTTCGGAAATGGAGGATTTTTATCACCGTTTCTATCATCAGGATTTTCCGGAAATTATCACTTCAGAGATTCCTATAAATAAATTGCTAACTACTAGATTACACCGTTTGATGGACACTGCTTTGAAAATCACAGAAAAGTATTTTAATCTTCAGTCTCAAGGTAATTTTATTGATAGATGTCGTCGTTTAGAAGATGCTGGTTGGAATTATATTTATCGAGATGATATTGCCGATATTCCCAGTTTACCACCTTTCAAACGTGGTCTAGCTGATTGGATAGCCCAAGAAGCTGATTTAAAAATGCAGCACATGAGAATTGCTGAAAGTTTTGTGGCTGTTACTGCTAATTATATTCTCGAAAAACCCACGCCGGAAAGATTTGCAGAAACGCTTTTATTAATGTTTGATATGTTGTCTCGCATTCAGGATTCTACTTTACCAGGAAGGCCACGTTTAGGTTTAAAACAATCCATGATTTTTGTTGGTGAACCGATTAATGTGAATACAAGATGGGAAGGTTGTCAGGGGAATAAACAAGCTTTGCGTAAGGGTGTTAGTGAGTTGACGCAGGATTTACAAGTGATGTTGGAGGGGTTGATTAAGGATTAAGTTCTACGCTCCAGGCACATCACTACATCAATATAAAACGTTGACAGAGTAGGCACGAATGGCAGTGTCTACAGTTACAATTGTTAAATTGTGTTGTAAGGCTTGACAAATCAAAATCCTATCAAAAGGATCACGATGTAATAATGGCAAATTTAAGAGTTGAGCAACACTTTCCTCATCTAAAGTTAGAGTATTAATAAGGTGTTTTTGACGCTGTTTGGGAAGATAAATTTCAGGAGATTCTGGTAAAGGTAATTTTCCCAATTGATATTTAACAGTTACTTCCCAGACAGAAACACAACTTAAATATACGTCGTTGTTTAAATCCCGAATGCTATTCTGTAAATAAGTTGGTAATCTTTGATCACCACTAATGAACCATAAGAAAATATGCGTATCCAATAATAGTTTCATTTAGCCTCGAAACTATTCAAAATATCTTCAGGTAAAGGAGCATCAAAATCATCTGGAACGGTAAATTCTCCAGCACACAAACCATAAGGTCTGATTTTTTGAGAAGTAGGAGAAACTGGTTTAATTTCTGCAATTGGCTGACCTGCTTGCATGATAATAATACTCTCCCCTGCTGCTACTTGGTGAAGATAGCTAATTAGATTTTGTTGAATTTCATCAATTGTTAGGGTTAGCATCAAATTATTTTGAGATGAACTAATCTACTTTATTATATAATCACAAATCTGCAATTAACCTAGCCTTTCTCAAGAAAAATTTCAGTACGGTTTCCTCGCGGGAAACAATATCAACTCTACCTTCCATTCCCAATTGAATGTGACAGGGATTTTTCTCTTTACCTAAAACCAAAGTTTCTGGTTTAATAGTCACCTCATAAAAGGCATTTGGGGAAGTTGCTTTTGGACTAGTATTAGGACGAGAACTCGCCTCATTTGTGCTATTTTGTCGGGGAGTAATAGCATCTGGAGAAATTGCCTCCACTTTGCCATTGAGAGTACCATAATCCGGGTAAGGACAAGCACTAACTCGCATTTGGACTGGTTGACCTATTTTGAGCTTACTTTTCGCTTCAGATGGCACTGCTGCCTTAATAATCTGATTAACATTGTTAGGGACAATCTGCAATATCTCCTCCCCAGGACGCACCGTTTGACCAGAATTACGCAAGTTGATTTGAGAAATAATACCATCAGCCGTAGCCGTAATGGTAGTTTGATTTAGTTCAGTTTCCACTTGTTTTAGTTCGCTAGTATCACGTTCTAGCTGTTTTTCAGCTTCCATGCGTTGCTTAATCATCGCTTGATATTCTTTCTCTAACGCCGCTTTGTTACTTTCACCAGCAGCTTGCTCTTGGGCTATGCGCTCATTAGCAATTTTAACTTCAGCCTTACTGGGATTTAAGGCAGCTTTAGCACGTTGCTTTTTAGCGATCGCAACAAATAGTGCTTGTTCTTGCTGTTTTGTAGCTAACTGTGCTTCCTCTAATTGATTCTTAGACAATGCTTCTGCTAGACTCTCATATCGCTTTTGCTTTAACTTCGCTACATTCAAAGCTGCTTCAGTGGAATGAAGGTTAGCATCAGCTTCTTCAAGTTCAGAAATAGTGGTAATTTGTTTATCATGATATTGTCGTTGATGATCGCTTAATCCGGCTTTGGCAGCATTAATAATCCGATTAACTTTATCAGTTTCGGCTCTAATTTGACTGTCAAGAATTTGCATTTGAGCATGAATTTGTAATATTTGCAATTTACCTTGCTGAATATTAGTTTGCAGTTGATTTTTTTTAGTTTGCAAACGAGAGTCATCAATAATAGCAATCTGATCTCCTGTTTTCACAACTTGATTTTCTTTGACATAAATCTGCATAACTTTACCTTCAGTTGCAGCCTGGACAATTCGCAATTCTCCAGATGGACGCACAACCCCCTGTCCTTGGATTGTCACCTTATATTTAGCGACTGCGGCCACAGGAATAGCTAGTCCGAGAACGCAGAGAATAAACATACCGCCAAAGGTAGTCCAACGAGCAATTGGAGGTAGGAATTCATCTGTTTGAATAGGGGGTAAAAAGTCGTTGTTGTTAGTCATGGTTACTCCAAAATTTACAATGTATGCAGAGCAGCAAAATTCTCGTTCCCATACTCTGTATGGGAATGAATTCTAGAAGGCTCTGCCTTCCTTCAATAACATTAGAGGCAGAGCCTCTGTGATAGCATTCCCAGTCAGAGACTGGGAACGAGTTATATAATCCTTAATCTAAAAAGTCTAAATGTTCGCCAGGAATTTTAGATAAATCTGCTGGTGTGCCTTGGACTTTTAACCGTCCTTGTTCTAAAAATACAATCCAATCTGCACACTGGATTACCTTGGGACGGTGACTAATTAAAATAGTGGTTTTACCCTGACGATATTCTAAAAGCCTCTTGAGTATTTGCGCTTCACTCACTGGGTCAAGTGCGCCCGTAGACTCATCTAAAATCAACAGAGGTGGGTTAGTAACGATGGCTCTAGATATGGCTAATCTTTGTTTTTGTCCTCCCGAAAGATTAGCTCCAAATTCTCCTAAAACAGTTTGATATTTATCAGGTAATTCGCTAATAAATTCATCTGTTCCAGTAATTTGACAAGCCTTGACAATTTCCTCAAAACTGATATGAGGATAGCTAAAATGGAAATTGTCAATAATAGAACGACTCCAAAAATGTGGTTCTTGAGGAATTAAAATTACCTGCTGTCTAAGACATTCCAAAGAGATATCTTGTTGATTGTAAAGTCCATAACGAATATTTCCTGACTGCGATTGATATAAACCAGTCATTAATTTCGATAGGGTACTTTTACCACAACCAGATTTACCAATTAAAGCAATGACCTGACCACCAGGAATAGTTACAGAAAAATCTTGCAATAAATCAACTCTACCTGTGTGGTGAAAATTAATTTCTGTGCAAGTAATCTCTGCATTAGCAGGAATTTCTACCCACTGTTTTTTCAAATCATTTTCATCTTCTGGAGTCGCATCAATAACTTCTGTCAGCCGTTGAATAACTATTTGGGAAGTGATAAACTCATCTACTAAACCAATAACAGAACTTAAAAAGCCGAGAAGATTACCACTCATCCCGTTATAAGCCATCAATTGTCCAATTGTTAAAGTCCGATTAATTACTAAATAACTACCAATCCAGAGAATACCAATATTAATAAATGTCGAAAGAATATTTGTAACTGTGCTGCTATAAAGTCCTAGCTGCATAGTAGTCCAGGACAAGTTAGCCAAACGACCAAAATTTCCTTGATATTCTTCCCAGGCTTGGGGTGTAGCTTGGGTAGTTTTTAAGACTTGTACTCCTCGAAATGTTTCCACCAAAAAGCCTTGGTTTTCTGTACCAGAAACAATCATATTGCGGGTTTTCTGTCGCAGTGCTGGTAAAAAAAGCCAGTTGACACCCGTAATTACGATAAATGCAACTATAGAAGCTAGAGTTAACTCCCAAGTATAAAAGAGCATAAAGCCCAAGGAGACAACAGCAATAAAAAATTGACTGGGTAATCCCAAAACAATTTGGGAAACTAAATTATTGATAGCGTGAACATCTGCAATGCGGCTGACAACTTCCCCGCTACGTCGTCCTTCAAAATAAGATAGGGGTAAGTGTAAGAGTTTGCGCCCATATTCTAGGATTAATCCTAATTGCAATCTTTGTCCGAAATGACCAATTAGGTGGGATTGGACGAAACTAATGGCGCTTTTAATTAAGTTCATGGCGATAACGCCAATGGCGACGGTGGTTAATAGTTGGGTATCTCCACGCACTAGGACATCATCGGTGAGTAGCTGCATCATGAAGGGAGATGCGAGGGAAAGCAGACCAATAGCGATATTTAGGGAAATGGCTTGGGCTATAATAAAGCGATAGGGGTAAATCCGTTGCAGATAACGACCAAAACCAGCAATTTTATCTGATTCTTGTTGATAAAAGCGGCTTTCATCTGGAAGCAGCAGCAACATCACCCCATTATTCCAACCTGTAATTAATTCTTGGTGAGTCAAGTAACGAATACCAACGCTGGGGTCGCCAATGACATATTTATTACCCTTCTGCCCGTATAATACTACCCAGTGGTAGCCTTTCCAGTGAATAACCGCAGGGAGAGGAGTTTGATCTAATTGGTTGATGAGTTGAGGAGAGGCTTTAACTTGTCTAGTATGGAATCCCAGGGCTTCTGCACCCCGTCGTAATCCCAATAGAGTAGTCCCTCTCGCCCCAGTACCAACAGCTTCGCGCACTCGATTGAGGGTAAATGTGCGTCCGTAGTGTTGGGAAATTGTGGCTAAAGCGGCTGCACCACAATCTTCTTCACTGTGTTGAAGGACTATTTTGTATTTCATTTTCTGGTGTGATTGTTGGAGAGAAAATTACATACAGTGAAATAAATTAACTGTATTGAAATAAGCTGTTACGCACCTAAATTGTATAATTCTAAAATGGTTAAATCTTGTGGGGCGGGCAAGATGCCCGCCAGACTTATCCAAATTAAATGCACAACAGCTTAGACTGTATTTATCTGAGACTAGTGGTCTGTCAAGTTTATTTTGACGGGTAATGATAGGAAAAACTTCTATTCTTCCCTCCCCTGCCTCTCTGCCCCCTACTTGCCTTCACCTGTCATTTTTAGGTTCGCACACTAGAAGCGCTATAACCTCGAATACTTATTTGATCTCCAGTTGAAGAAAAACTATAACTTCCCGCATTATCTAATTCTTCTACTTTTGGCTTATATGGATCACCTACTATCGAATCGTAAAGTACGTTTGCAGCATTATAAGAGCCTTCTTTTCCAGGCTGTAAAACTACTCTTTTCGGGTTAGCGTTAAAGCTAAGAATGTAAAAAGTTATAGGCCTCTCTGTATCATTTATTAAATTAAGCCCTCCAGTAAATATCGAAGCTTCATCATCGGTTAATTCATGAAATAATTCGCTATTGAAAGCGTTTAAAGAAACGTCGTACTCTGTGTTTATTCCTAACATGGTATTACTCCAAAAATAATGAAGAGATATAGTCAAGTTATTTGACTTGACCTTATTGAATTAGGATTTACGTAGAAATTTTTATTTGCCATATAAACAGAGGTTCTTACCTATATGGCGTTTATCCTGAATGTCATAGAAGACTAACAATTCCTACACAGTAGTTGTTCTTGCAGAGTAGACATAAAGCCATGAAGCAAAAGTTGTTCCTATTGGAAATAATAGGAGTTAACTTGATTCTTGGGGCGAAAATTACAGTGATAATGTAGATTAGGTTTTGCTGTCGCTCAACCCGACCTACATATAGAAATGGTATTACCGCTCCGATGATTAGACTTTAAGCGACGAGTTCCAGCAATTCCAAATTCAAAATTTTTAGAAGCTGGAACCCTTGATATCTCGTTCAAATCAAGGCTCATCAAAGAGGCCTGATCGGCTGAAATGGCGTAAAATCGTTCTAAATTCGGAATTACTGGACGATTTCGATCATATTGGGATCAGCAGCTTTGGTTATAAATTGATATGTTTTACCATCTTTCAATTCCTTTCTTTTCACATTTATTGCATTCGGGTTAATATCTTTATCGAAGACTATTACCCCACCAAACTCGGTATCGAAGTTTTGTTGGTTGCCGGGTTGTATCAGCATAGGAACATCATCCAGTGAGTAGCCAACATTGTTACTTGTGTTATTTACAATCGTAAACATTTTGCCACCAGAAATTACTTCCGCAGATTGTTCGTCAATTTCTTCCACCAAACCAAAACTTTGCAAGATGCTTTGGTTGTTTAACAGGGCTTTTTCTGCTGTGATAGTCATTTGATTTTCTCCTAAAAGTTGGTGTTTAGGAAATACGCGCAAGATTTAAAAGATGTGTGTACACAGAGAGAGGTTTTAAACTCTCCCTGGGGGTTAGGTCATGGGCTGATTTTTCCACATACTCCCTTCCCAATGTAGAATTAGAAATCAATTGAGTGGGAAAGAACAATACCTATGCCAATTTTCTAAATACACAGGTCCCAAACCCAATAAAATCCTTACGATATCAATAGGGTTTGAGGGTATTGGCGTTGGCGAAAGTATTGAAGGGAGTAACGCTAAAAATCAGATTAGCATATATACAATCTGTTACTACCATTGCCACCATTGCCATTGTTGCTACCACCATTGCCACAATAGCCACCGTTGCCATTGTTGTTGCCACCATTGCCCCGCCAACCGCCGTTGCCGTTGTTGTTGCCACCATTGCCACCCCAACCGCCGTTGCCGTTGTTGTTACCACCATTGCCACCCCAACCGCCGTTGCCGTTGTTGTCACCACCATTGCCGCAACAACCACCAGAAATTATTTCGGCAGCTTGTTCGTCAATTGCTTCCACCAAACCAAAGTTTTGCAAAATGCTTTGGTTGTTTAGCAAGGCTTTTTCAATTGTGATAGTCATGTGATTTTCTCCTAAAAGTTGGTGTTTAGGAAATACGCGCAATATTTACAACCTTGATGTCATAGAAAACTACCAGCCCCCACGCAGTAGTCGTTCTTGCAGAGAAGACATCAAGGCAAAAGACAAAAATTATCTCTATTCAGAATAATGGAAGTTAACTTTTTTGTGTCAGGATTTATTTCCAGAAAATATGATTAACTTTCCTATTTTTAATATATCATAAAATGAATATTTAGCAACACAAACAATACAAACTTTATTTTTTATTCCGATTTTTATAGAATATTAAGAACCCCTCTACAAACATCTTTTCTAACCCTTATTCGAGGAGATAAAAGAGAAGATACTTTGAAATATCCCTTGCTATAGTAGGGGTTTAGGTCATAATCTGATTTTTCACATAATGTGAAAAATCAGATTATGATACTGGGACGATATTAGTATCATAGGGATTGCTAGTGTCGTCTTTAAATTCATATTTTACTGTCTCATCCAACGGCATAGATTTAGGCTGATAGTGGAAAAATCTCTCATCAGCATCAAATTCAATTATTCCTGTATCGCTAGTATATTTCCGTTCTTGACCTGGTATAATTAGATAATAAGAATTATCTAATCTGTGATAAATGAAGCGGTTTGTATTGTTTTTAACTGTAAATTTCTTGCCACCAGAAATTATTTCCGCAGCTTGTTCGTCAATTTCTTCCACCAAACCAAAATTTTGCAAGATGCTTTGGTTGTTTAACAGGGCTTTTTCTGCTGTGATAGCCATTTGATTTTCTCCTAAAGGTTGATGTTTAGGAAATACGCGCAAGATTTAAAAGATGTGTGTACATAGAGAGAGGCTTTAAACTCTCTCTGAGGGTTAGGTCATGGGGTCATGGGCTAATTTTTCCACATAACGCCAAAAGTTAGATCAGCATATATAATACCTGTTGGGATCATAGCCACCGCGATTGCAATTATATCTATTGTTACCCCAACCGCGATTGTCATTATATCTATTGTTACTCCAACCGCGATTGTCATCATATCTATCCCAATCGCTATTGCAACAACAACCGCCAGAAATTATTTCCGCAGATTGTGCATCGAGTTTTTCAACCAAAACCAAATTTTCTAAGATGCTTTGGTTATTTAACAGGGCTTTTTCGACTGTTATAGCTGTTATAGCCATTTGAATTTCTCCTAAAAGTTGGTGTTTAGGAAATACGCGCAATATTTATAACCTTAATGTCATAGAAAACTACCAGCCCCCACACAGTAGTTGTTCTTGCAAAGTGGACATCAAAGTAAAAAGCAAAGGTTTTATTTTGAGGGGATATTATTCACTCCTCTATTTTCAGTATATGAGGAAAAGAAGATTTTTCAAGTGAATTATACAATTTTTATTTTTTCTTTTGTTTTTCACTTTATTGTGATAAATTCTGGATTATTCTATCGTTATTAGCTCATTTTCGATGGAAAAACTGTTTTAAAAAATACTGTTTTTGAGATTTAACTTGAGTTTCAATCTAAAATATCCGGTATAAATGTTATCTTTCGTGTTTATCCTTCAGTTTTTTCACGACCATTTCTTTCACGTTTGAGACTTTCTTCCAACGCTTCAATTTGTTCACGACGGGCTTCTAATTCTAAACTACGACGGGCTAAATCTTGATTTTGTAAGGTTAAACTTTGCTGCCAATTCTCTATTTTTACCGCTTCTTGTTTGAGAAACTCAGGAGTAATTCCTGTAGAAAGATAGATTTGCACGAGATTAATTACCCAATCAGTAGCATCTTCAATTGTTTCAATTTCACCTGTAGGAGATAGTTTAACTAAGACTAATAATTTATTACTTATCGTGTTATCCTTTCCTGAAAGAATTAAACTTTCTTCCGAAATTGTTAACCAAAAGTTCTGTGATTCTTGTCGTGCTAATAAACGTAATTGATATTGATATAAAAAATCATTTTTATGTACTTGGGCAAGATATAACATAATTTTTAAGGAATAGGTAATAGGTAATAGGTAATAGGTAATCTTCCCAATCACCAATCACCAATCACCAATCACCAATCACCAATCACCAATCACCAATCACCATCTACGATAACGTCTCTAGACGTATGCGTAAAATTTCCGCTTGTTTTTGTGCTTCTACTAAGGTCTCCCTTGCAGTCTGAACTACATCTGCGGGGGCTTTATCCACAAATTTAGAATTGCTTAATCTCGCACTTAAAGATTCCACTTCTGCTTCGGCTTTTTGCAAGCTTTTCTCCAGTTTCGCACGAACGACTTCAATATCTACAACTCCTTTTAAGGGAATTACTACCTGTACAGTCCCGATAACACCAGCAATGGAATTTTCTTTTTCCTGGGGTACGGTTGGTAGTAATTCTGGTTCAATTGGTGTTTCACTGGGTGGAAAGTATTTTGCAAATAACTCTTCTCTTGCTTCATATTTGAGTAAATAGCGGATAATAAACCAACCTACATAACCCAAACCAATTATTTCAAAGCTAGTCCCAAATACGGGAATATCTAACGCAGTATTTCCCACAAATATAGCTACTTTTAAGCTAATAAGGGCAACAACTATTAAAGCAATGATCTTGATTCCACCCCAATATTTATTATCTTCAATTTTTGCAATCTCTTCGGGAATCACAACAGGATTAACATCAACAATTGTTAAAGTTTCCACTTTGGCTAAATCTTGAATATAAGTCTGTCCCGCAGTGAGAATAAATCTTTCACTTGCGCTTTCACTTTGCAAATTTGCAGTAATTTTTACCCCTGGTTTAATATCTGCTTCTGCCCGTAAATTGCGAATTGTGCGAATTGTGCCAATCAATAAATCAAACTGTGTTTCCAAAGCTGAATCAATCAGATTATCATCGGCTTCAGGATATGCTTGTAAAGGTAAAAGTTCAGGATTTTCTGCGGGTTGTTGAGTGAGAGTTTGCCAAATTTCCTCAGTAATATGGGGCATAAAGGGATGGAGTAATTTTAAAATCCCTTCTAAAATGTAGGCAATGATTTGTTGGGCAACTTTGCGAGATGTGGGTTCTGCATCTTTCTGTAATCTGGATTTAACTAATTCAATATACCAATCACAGAAATCACCCCAAATAAATTCATAAAGTCCTTTTGCTGCTTCCCCTAAACCATAATTATCAATGTCATGATTTGTTTGTTTAACAACTTGGTTGAAACGGGAAACAATCCACTTATCACTCAATTCTGTGGGAACTGGTTGACCTAATTGGGCTGGAGTTTGTCCATCCAAATTCATCATCACAAATCGGGCAGCATTCCACAACTTATTGGCAAAATTGCGAGAAGCTTCGACAGAGATAGATTCATCTTTTTTACGGTCATATTCTAAGCGAATATCTTGACCTGCACCGGCAACTTCCTTAATTAAGGTATAGCGTAAAGCATCAGTTCCATATTTGGCAATCAACAATAAAGGATCAATTCCATTATTTGCCGATTTCGACATTTTCTTATTATTTTCATCTCGCACCAAACCATGAATGTACACAGTTTTAAACGGCATTTTTCCGGTAAAATGTGTTCCCATCATTGTCATTCTGGCTACCCAGAAAAAGATAATATCAAAACCAGTAACGAGGGTAGCAGTAGGATAATATGTGGCTAAATCTTCGGTTTCTTCAGGCCAACCTAAAGTAGAAAATGGCCACAGTCCCGAAGAAAACCAAGTATCTAAAACATCGGGGTCTTGAACTAATTTCACATCTTCCCCAAATTGGACTTTGGCTTTTTGTAGCGCTTCTGCTTCATTGCGGGCGACAAAATAAGGTGTGGAGTCGGTAATTTCTCCTTCAGTTTCGCTGACAGCATACCAAGCGGGGATTTGATGCCCCCACCACAACTGGCGAGAAATACACCAATCACGTAGATTTACCAACCAATCACGATAAACTTTATGCCAACGTTGGGGGACAATTTCGGGGGAATCTTGGTTATCGAGGAAATCTAAGGTTTTATCAGCCAGGGGGCGGATTTTTACAAACCATTGGGTAGAAAGCAGAGGTTCAACAGGGACTTTTCCGCGATCGCTATAAGGTACTGTATGTTTATATTCCTCAACTTTGACTAAAACGCCCTCAGCTTCTAAACGGGCTACTAAATTTTTCCGCGCCACAAAGCGGTCTTGACCTTGGAACTCACCCGCATTTTCATTTAACGTGCCGTCCTTGTTCATAATATTAATGAACGGCAAATCATGACGTTTACCCATTTCAAAATCATTGGGGTCATGGGCTGGAGTCACTTTTACGCAACCTGTGCCAAAAGTCGCGTCCACCAATTCATCACCAATAATCGGGATTTCCCGGTTCATAATTGGTAAAGTCACGGTTTTCCCAATCAGGTGTTTATATCTGTCGTCATGGGGGTTAACAGCCACACCTGTATCACCTAACATGGTTTCGGGGCGAGTTGTCGCCACTTCCAGAAAGCCAGAACCGTCGCTGAGGGGATAACGGAAATACCACAGATTCCCATTTACCTCTTTGGGTTCTACTTCCAAATCAGACACCGCCGAACCAGAAGCAGGACACCAATTGACTAAATAATTACTACGATGAATTAATCCTTCTTCATGGAGGCGAATAAATGCTTCTAAAACAGATTTTGATAAACCTTCATCTAAAGTAAAGCGTTCCCGCGTCCAGTCTACGGACACCCCTAAGCGTTTTAACTGATTAATAATTGTGCCGCCGGATTCCGCTTTCCATTGCCAAGCCCGTTCTAGGAACTTTTCCCGCCCTAAATCATGGCGAGTTTTGCCCTCGGCTTTAAGTTGCTTTTCTAAAATCGTTTGCACGGCAATGCTGGCGTGGTCAGTTCCCGGTAGCCACAGGGTGTTCCGTCCTTTCATGCGGTGGTAACGCACCAGGGCATCAATCAAAGCCCCTTCAAAGGCGTGACCCATGTGCAAACTGCCAGTCACGTTCGGTGGAGGGATAACGACGCAGTAGGGTTCGCCCTTGTGGTTGGGGTCGGCTTTATAAACTTGGTTGTCTTCCCAGAATTTTTGCCATTTGGCTTCTGTGGAAAAGGCTTCGTAAAGACTGGGGAGATTAGGAATAGTTAAGGTCATGCTGGGAATGGTAAGTTTGTAAGGATTCTACTAAATTTTGCCACAGGCTTAGAAAATCTTTGTGATTCAGTTCTGGTTAATTAACAATAGACATCTCCGAAAAAGAATGTAGAGACGTTAAATAGATCCTCACTACAATTTATAAGCGATTATAGTTTTTACTTCTATAGGACTTCTATTTGATTTTTGGCGTTGCTGATTTGAGGTATGAAAATGATTTTTGATGATTTCAAAACCCTTGTAGAGACCTTCCATGGAAGGTCTCTACACCTAAATTCATACCTGGTTTCAGCAACGCCTGATTTTTGATAGCTTGCGTGGCGTAGCCATGACTCAGTAGGTATCAATTCTGTCTTTCCTGTTCCCTGTTCCCTGTTCCCTGACCACACAAGTAAATTCACATTTATTAATACAGAGTAGTGAATCGTTGTGTAAATTTTGCCCAGGAATAAGTAAGTCGGCACGATAAAATCAATATACATTTTTTTCGTAAAAACCCTTAAATAACCTATCTATAAGGTATTTGTCGAATTTACATTTCGTTACATATGTTGATTGTTTAACGCCAACTTACTTATATTAACTCAAATTGTTAAGTAGGTCATAAATTAAAGATTGAGTGAGTATAACCCATATAAATTCAATTATTTGACCAATAATGGCGTTTATTGAGGTGCGAAAAAGTAGGACTTTTGGAATATTCATTGACGATAAATAACGCTAAAGTTCTATCTTGATACCAAGCATAAACAAATATTTCAATACTCGAACTGTAGGGTATTGAAATATTTGTTACCTAAAATGCCATAATTATCACTGTTGTATCCTTGACGTTATACAATTTAGATTAGTATCGTTACGGAAAATTTATGTCAATAAGCTTTTCCGTAACGACTAGTCAAGCCTCTAGGCAAACAGATGAAAAAATTTCTTAAACTACTGACAACAACAGTATTGGCAATTACCTTATTGCTAGTAGATGGTTTACCCTTTATGAGTCAGGGTGTAGCCCTAGCTCAGACCTCCACAAAGCCCAATATCTTAGTGATTATGGGTGACGATATTGGCTGGTTCAACATTAGTGCCTATAACGACGGTATTATGGGCTACAGAACCCCCAACATAGATAAACTTGCCAAAGAAGGGGTTCGGTTCACAGATTTTTACGGTGAACAAAGCTGTACAGCCGGTCGGGCTGCCTTTATCACTGGACAGGCTACCATCCGTACTGGTATGACTAAAGTGGGGATACCGGGTGTTACTATTGGCTTACAGGCAGAAGATCCAACCCTGGCAGACCTACTGAAACTTGAGGGCTACACAACCGGTCAATTCGGCAAGAACCATCTTGGTGATTTAGATCAGTTTCTACCCACAGCCCATGGATTTGACGAATTTTATGGCAACCTTTATCACTTGAATGCTGAAGAGGAACCTGAGAACGAAGACTATCCACCTGTGGGTAAGGATCCATACTTAGATGCCGCGCGTCCAAGGGGTGTACTTCATAGTTATGCAGGTAAAGATTCTCATCCATCATCATTATGCAAAGGTAGTCCTTATCTAGGGTCAGACAAGCCGAAGGATATAAGTCCTGATCCTAATAAATCTGAGCTTAATGAAAAAACTCTTGATCAACGAATCTGCGATACTGGTCCCCTAACTAAAGAGCGGATGGAAACTGTAGATGAAGAGTTTTTAGGGGCCACAAAACAGTTCATTACAAACGCAAAAAACGAAGAAAAGCCGTTTTTTGCCTGGTTTAATACCACTCGTATGCACGTCTTTACCCACCTAAAGGATGATTCTAAGGGAGTAACTGGACAAGGGATTGAAGCAGACGGTATGGTAGAACATGATGGTCAGGTTGGTGAACTTGTTCAATTTATCAAAGATCAAGGCTTAGACGATAACACTATCATCATCTATACCACAGACAATGGCGCGGAAGTATTTAGCTGGCCAGATGGTGGTACAACTCCTTTCCGTAGCGAAAAGAATACTAACTGGGAAGGTGCTTTCCGTATTCCAGCTATCATCCGTTGGAAGGGTCATATTCCTGAAGGTGTTGTCTCTAACGATATTATGTCTCACCTAGACTGGGTGCCAACTTTGATGGCTGCGGCTGGTGTGACAGATATCAAACAGCAACTTCTTAAAGTCAAAGACCGAAAAGAACCCATTAAAGAACCCATTCCTACAAATAAATATGAGGAATTTGCTGACGAAAACAAGGGTGTTCACTTAGACGGTTACAACTTCTTACCGTACTTAACAGAGACAAAATCATCTCTAAGAACAGAATATCCAAATGAATTCTGCCATGACATAAATACGGAAACAAGACAGCCTGATAGTAAAGACCCAATTTGTTCACCTCGTCATCAGTTCGTCTACCTCACAGATGACGGCTATCCAGCAGCAATGCGCTATGATGACTGGAAACTGTTGTTTAGTGAGCAGCGTGCAGAAGGCTTTAATGTTTGGGAAGAACCCTTTGTGGAGTTGAGAGTTCCTAAGTTATTTAACTTACGCCGTGATCCTTTTGAGAAAGCTTACGTAGAGTCCGATAATTACGTTGATTGGCGTTTCCGTCGAATTTTCTTAATTGGTGATATGCAGATACGTCTAAAAGAATTTTTGGATACATTCAAGGCAGATCAATATCCTCCTCGTCAAAGACCTGCTACTCTTAGTGTGAAGTACATGGTGGATGAGATCCTCAAAGACATACAGAAGACATACCCGACAGGGGGCCAATCTGAGCCTTTAGTTATGTCCAGCGAAGCAAAACTACCATCAGAGTTTGGTGTAGTTGTTGACCAACTAGGTAAAATTGTAGACAAGTTGAGAACCATTTCTAATAAGTGAGTCTACTCAGTGGTTAATTTTTTGACTACACTACGGTGTAAGCAAAATTAAAAGTTAGGAGGATCTCTGAAAGGCTATTGATCCTTGATCCTCCTGATTTTCTTGACAAAAATCTTACCTACATTCAAGGAGAAATATAATCATGTCTACCGTATTAAATTCTTGGAACGATACTAAGAATAAGGCAGAAATCATAAAATTTGTGGAAAAAATCACTACACAAGGACCTGATTTTGTGCCAGTGGAAGATCGTATTGCTGTTTTTGATAATGATGGAACTTTATGGGCTGAACGACCTAATTATTTCCAAGGAGACTTTATAAAGTCACAGACTGAAGGAGAAGAAGCAGTAAGAAATGTAATCAAACCAGATTTAAGTCAATTTCCTGAAAATATCCGCAAGGCAATAGAAGATTCTGAGGGAAATAAAGATTGGGAAGGGATTAAGTTTCTTGTTGATGCTTTCCAACAAATCTCAACAGATGAATACATCACAAAAGCTGGAGAATTTGTTAAACAGAATCACAGTTCTATTTCTTTCAAGGATGACGGTCAGGACTTTGTTAGGTTTGATGCTCCATATATAGACCTAACTTTTAAACCTGTAATTGAGTTAGTCCAGTATCTCCAGTCAAAGGAATTTCAAGTCTATATTTGTTCTGGTGGTGAGGTTCATTTTGTTCGCTCTTTTGCCGAAGAAGCCTACGGTATTCCCCCTCAAAATATCATTGGTTCAGCCTTCTTCAGATTGTTTGATCAGCAAGATGGTGGAGTGTTGGTGCGTAAACCGATTCTATGTCAGTATAATGATGCAATGGGTAAACCATCAGGAATTGAACTTCATGTTGGCAAAAGACCAATTATTGCAGTGGGTAATTCTAGTGGTGATTACCAAATGTTTCAATATACTAGTGCTGACAAAGATAAATCTTTGATAGTATTGATCAATCACGATGATGAAGAACGTGAATATTGCTACAATAATGTTCCCTACGCAGGAGATAGTGAACCTCTGAATCAATCTCTAGACCATGCTCAGGATCATGAGAATTGGCTTGTTGTCAGCATGAAAGATGACTTTAAGACGATTTTTGAAAAAAATCCACCGCGACTATCAGCTTCAAAAAGTAAAGTTGCAAAAACTTCAATACCATCGGAGCTTAGTGCAATGATTCAGCAACTAGACAAGATTGTAGACAAATTAAAAGACCTTTGTAACTGAGTTCACCCGGCTGTTAAATTTTTGAATACACTGCGATGTAAATAATATTAGAAATCAGGAATATTTGTACAGATATTAATCTTTGATATTCCTAATTTTCTCTAAAAAACGTATTACTATTAACCATTAATAGTAATTAGTAGCTTGAGTAATATCCACCTGACAAAGATTTAAATCAAGAGATTGTATTGTTTAAAAATGAAAATAGTTATGAAAAATATTTGGTTAAAATCACTAATTCTTAGCTTGTTAATCATAGGCCTGTTTTTCGGGTTTTCCCCAGAAGTCAAGGCATCTTCTCCAGAACATAGCTGTCCAGAGGGAATGGTATTTATTCTTGGTGGAACTTTTAATATTGGTTCAGATGCTCACTACGATTCAGAACGTTCTGCTGAAGATATTACCGTTAATAGTTTTTGTATGGATAAATATGAAATTACTAACGCCAAATTTGCCCAATTTGTCAAAGAAACCGGCTATATTACAGTGGCAGAACGTCCTTTACCAAAAGATCAATTTCCTGGTTTATCAGATGATAGTAGAAAACCGGGTTCTTTAGTCTTTCAAATGGCAGACCCAGAAGCGAAAAGAGTCCGCCATTTAAGCTGGTGGAAATGGACTTTAGGGGCAAATTGGCGACATCCTTTCGGACCGGATAGTAATATTAATGGTAAAGACAATTATCCAGTTGTTCAAGTTGCCTATGAAGATGTTAAAGCTTATACCGAATGGGCAAAGATGTCACTACCAACAGAAACCCAGTGGGAATATGCGGCTCGTGGGGGACTCAATCATGCTATTTATAGTTGGGGTGAACAATACTCGGAAAAGAAAGCTAATACCTGGCAAGGATTATTTCCAGTTTTCAATACTAAAGCAGATGGTTATATTGGCACCGCACCTGTAGGGTCTTTTCAACCTAATGGTTATGGACTATATGATATTACGGGTAATGTCTGGGAATGGACTACTGATTGGTATCGTCCTGGTCATGACCATAAGAGTCACACTTCAAATCCTCAAGGTCCTTCTAAACAAGAAAGCTTTGACCCAAGAGAGCCAGGAGTTGCTAAACACGTTATTAAAGGTGGGTCTTATCTATGCGCTCCTAATTATTGTAGTCGCTATCGTCCTGCGGCCAGGGAGTCTCAATCACCAGATACAGGAACAACACATATTGGTTTTCGTTTGGTAAAATTACTTAACTAATTATCTGCGCTTCCTGGCTATATAAGAGGATGTTTGAAAAGTGGTATTCCGTAATTTTCATCACATTGCTACCCCCCTTAGTCCCCCCTTGTAAAGGGGGGAAACAATAAAAATCCAGTTCCCTCCCCTTTACAAGGGGAGGGTTAGGGTGGGGTAAAAAAT
>NZ_JAQMTJ010000093.1:0-8564 GCF_028330815.1 Dolichospermum lemmermannii CS-548 | reverse complement strand
TCCCTTTTAATGCTACTTATTCTCATTAAGCATCTTAATTTTTGAATTGACTTTAGTTATTATGTACTACTTTAAGGGCTTTTTTGATCTGTGACAGTTTGGGGTGCGGAATGTGGGATTTATTGATAAATCTTCTCATTAATAGTTGACAAAGATTCTCAATCAGAGTTATATTATTCTCAAGTGTTCTCCTCTCTTTAAAGAATCGGCAGGCGGGATTAGTCAGCAGCAGCAGACTTTTCCCTCTTTTTTGGATTAAATTACAAATTATGAATTCTGAATTATTTGATGTCATTGTTATTGGTTCTGGTATTGGTGGTTTAGTGACAGCCACCCAATTAGCAGCCAAAGGTGCAAAAGTTATAGTTTTTGAAAGTTATCTTATTCCCGGTGGTAGTGCCGGTTATTTTCAAACCCACATTCTGCACTTCAATAAGTAGTATACAAAAACTACATTTATGACTAATGAAAAACTATAGCTTTTAAAAATCAAGTAGCCACCAATGAATAAATTATAGACACCAAAAATCCAGCTTTTTTATTATGTTTAAAAAGCTAGTACCGCAGGGCGGAAGTCAAAAGTCAAAAGTCAAAAGTCAAAACTAATATACAGTAGGCTTTTTGGCGATTGAATATGGTTGCTTTATTTACGCCGTGATGTACTAGTAAGACAGTTTAATTGGAATTTTTCAATCAGTTACAGCACTTTCCGGTGTTATGAGGTACATATCCAGCGGGCAAGACTTGTACTGAGCTTGTCGATAGCGCAGCGTGGCGTTAGCCATAGTATGCCCGCACTACAAGAGTTTCATGATTCAACTTTGTACCTCATAAGAGCGGAAACCGCTGTAAGTAGGTGAACGGAAAAAACCGTAGACGCGGAGCGGCTTCTCGAAGAGTAATATGTAACGAAAAGTAAAATCGCCCAAACCCTCTTCACTCTTGCCTCTGGTTACTGAGCGAAGTCGAAGTATTGCCTCTTGCCTAGTGCCATAACGACGACTTTCAATGCTAACCTACTTAGTGGGCTTTAAACGACTTTAGCTTTTAGATAGGGAATAAATTCCCTGGCTTGAAGGGACATCAATTTACGTTAAGTTGACACCAATGGCTAAACCCCTACTACTACAAATCCAAGTTTTTTGTAATTTTGCAAAAGTCCATGTCCCAACCATATTTAGTATAACAACTGACCACTGACCACTGACCACTGACAAACTACATCACCATCCCGCCATCAACGTTAAATACTTGCCCTGTGATGTAAGCTGCGGCCGGATCTGATGCTAAAAAGCGCACCATGCCGGCAATTTCTTCTGGTTTACCAAAACGCCCCAGGGGGATATATTGCAGGATGCCGTCAGCTTTAATATCACTAGTCATGTCGGTGGTAATGAAACCGGGGGCAACGGCATTGACAGTGATGCCACGGGAAGAAAGTTCTTTGGCAACGGTTTTGGTAAAGCCAATTACTCCAGCTTTGGCTGCGCTGTAGTTGGCTTGTCCAGGGTTGCCCATTTGTCCGGCGACGGAAGCGATGTTAATAATTCGCCCCGAACGTTGTTTAAGCATAATTTTACTGACTACTTTTGTACATAGAAATACACCAGTTAAGTTAAGGTCTATGACTGCTTGCCATTCTTCTAATTTCATTCTTAATAGCAGGGTGTCACGGGTAATACCTGCATTGTTGACCAAGATATCCACGCGCTGGAATTTTTCTAAGGTGGTTTTAATGAGTGTATCTACTTGATTTTCTTGAGAAACATCTGCTTGGAGGGCAATGGCTTCTCCTCCTGCTGCTGTGATTTCTGCTACTACTTCATCTGCTGCGGTGCTAGAACTAGCGTAGTTAACAACTACTTTTGCGCCTTGGGATGCTAGTTGGATAGCGATCGCTCTGCCAATTCCTCTTGATGCACCTGTGACAATTGCAACCTGATCTTTTAATAAACTCACTTGATTTTCCTCAATCTGTGGAGATACCTCGCTAATTATAATTATAATATCTGGCGGTAAGTGGGAAACTCAGGGGCTTTAGCCCTGAGAGTGTCAATAATTACTTTCAGGTGTGAGTGTTTCCGTCGGAATTGGTTCTTCCGTTGGGGTTTCTGAGGGCGTTTCTGTGGGTTCAGGTTCTGGTGGATTTTCTGCTGTTACAGTCAGTTGATAATCTACCGGTTCTGAGGCTGTGGAAACAACAACAAATTCATAAAATCCTTTTTCTGATAATGTTGCAGATATCGTCCGTTTTTGAGAATCTTCTAGCAATGGGTTTTTCCCAGAAGGAGAATAAATTGATAATAAAACTTTTGAATTTGCTTCTAGCTTAACTTCCATATTTTGATCTTTGGCTAGTCCAGCAATAAAAACTTTACCTCTTCCTGGTTGCAAACTTCCATTCACTGTTTTCCCGGTAGCACCTTCAGGAAAGACGATTTTTTCAAATATGCTTTTATCAAGAATAGCGTTAAATTGATCATTGACAAATGCGTACCAAACTTGTCCAATGGGTTGTTTAATAAAACTTTTACCCTTTTGTTCAGGAAATTCATGTAAAAAAGCTGCATCACCTAAATCATATAAAGACCGACTACCAACGTTGATTTTATTAATTTTCAATTGCCAGATTGCGCGTTCATTCCCAGTATAATTGCCCAGTTGACGGCGAGAGTCAGAAGTGATTGCAGATAGCTTTTCTAGAACTTCAGCAGCGGTTTTATCCCATTCTGCCCGTAAACTTTCATCTTCTGGACTATCGCTAAGAATACGCCCTTTTAAATTGGGATTTTTGTCCCGAAAAGCTTGATTTACGAGTGTAACATAAAATTTATAATTTATACCTAATTCTTCACGGCTATCGCTCAATTTTTGTTTGCGTTGTCTTTCCTCTGGTGAAAAATTAATTTGGGGTTTTATGATTTCCGTGGGATTGGGACTAGATATAATTGTCGAGTTATTTCCCTGTAAATTATTGGTCGGGGTTTTAAATTTCTGCCAATATAAATAACTCCCAATAGTCAAGACAAAGACGAGAATCAAAACATTTGTTCCTGTCCAAATACCTGGTTGGGGAGGAGTGGGAATAATTACAGGTTCAGGAACTGGGGTTGGGGTTTTGGGAGGAGAAACAGCAACAGTTGCAGATGTGGGGGGTTGAGTTTGCTGATAGCTAACACTTTGAGGGTTCAGGACTTGGAGAAGTTGACGGGCTGTTTGATAGCGACTGCTTGCAACTGGTGATAACATTTTATCTATAATTTGTCCAAATGCGGAACTGAGACTGACTTCCCGCCGCCATTGCCAACTAAAATTATAAGTATCAATTAATTCCTGGGGCTGTTTACCTGTCAGTAAAACTAACATTGTCACAGCTAAAGCATATAAATCACTGCTGGTAGACACCACACCTGTTTGCATTTGTTCTGGTGGTGCAAATCCTATTTTTCCCAATAATGTGCCATTGATAGGAGAGGCAATTGCCCCTGTTTGGTAATATTGAGAGGCGACGGTTGCGGCTACTTGTTTAACACCTCCAAAATCAATTAACACAGGTAATTGATCACTACTACGAAGCATTAAATTATCAGGAGAAATATCACGATGAATAACACCAAGGGAGTGAATATATGCCAATACTGGTAAAATTTGCTGTAATAACTGGTAAATTTCTGCTTCTGTAAATTTTAAACCCTGTTTTTTACGACTATTTAACAAAGAATTATAAGTTTCACCATCTACATAATCTTGAACTAAAAAAAGACTTTCTTTTCCTTGTAAATTAAGGCATAATAGTTCCCGAAACCGGGGAATTTGAGGATGTTGTAATTTATAAAGAACACTTGCTTCTCGTTGAAAAAGTTCTTCTGCTTTTTGAAGAACATAACGAGTTTGTACTTGGGGAGAGAATTCTTTTAAAACACAAGCTTCTCGAAAGCGGTTAATATCTTCCGCTAAATAAGTTTTGCCAAATCCTCCTTGGCCAATTTGTCGAATAATAACATAGCGATCGCCTAAAGTTTGCCCTGGTTGAATCCCCTGATTTCCAGATGTCGGTACATTAGCAATTTTGTCTCCACATTGGAGACAAAACCTACTACCAGACGGATTTTGATGCCCTTGAGAACAATAAATATTAGTCATTGGTCAGTTGTCAGTTGTCAGTTGTTAGTAGGGGCGAAGCATTTGGAAGATAAATTATCGGTCATTGCCAAAAATAGTTCTCCAAATGCTTCGCCCGTACAGTTGTTAGTTGTTAGTTGTTAGTTATTAGTTGTTAGTTGTTAGTTGTCAGTTGTTAGTTGTTAGTTCTGACAAATTACCAATTACCAATTACCAATTACCAATTACCAATTACCAATTACCAATTACCCATTACCCATTACCCATTACCCATTACCTATTGCTTATTCTCTACTTTATCAGATGCGATCGCATACCAAATTTGCAGAAAAGTTTTTTGATTTAGTTTCCCACGTTCTTGACCAGGAAACAATGGTTCAAATGTTTGATATGTATCTGCGCGTAAATCCTGGAAAGATTTATACTTACCCAATCTTCCAGCTTTAGCAAGTTGTTCCCAGCGTTGAGAATCTTGTTGACTATAACTACCTATTTTCTTTCTAGCAGTTTCACTTAAATTAGCCTTTTCTATATGATTTAACAACTGATCTGCAACATGATTCCATTGTTCCCGCAAAGCAGCATCTGCCGGTTTCTCAGTTAACTGACGTTTATTTAATTCTGGTTTTTGGGTATAGAAAACTTCATTAACTGTATTATTAAAAAAATTCGCAGAAATTTCTAGCTTTTGCACACGACTGGAAATTTGCTGAATACTGCGTTTACCATTAGATGGAATTTGAGGAACTTCAATTTGAGGAACTGTAATTGATGTTATCCCCTTAACTGCAAAATTTCCTAAAGCGAACACACCAGCGCCTGTTAACAACATTCCCGTAGTCATAATAAAGCTAACAGTAAAAGGCCGCAACCATATTGGCATCGGAATTTTCTGGACAAATAATGTCGTTTTGTTGTGGACACCACTATGAAGAGTCCGAGCGCGTTTTATACCTGGTGCTACCACCTCTGTTTTTAACTTAGTAATATAAGGATGGGGATTATTAGGAGTTTGCATAGTCTGTGGTGTAGATGAAAGAGATGGTAAAGGTAAATCTTTAATAACTTGTTCGGCTTTTTGATAGCGATCGCTCGGTTTATATGCCAACATCTTTTTGAAGACAGCCTCTAATTTGGGACTAACCTTAATTTCCTTACCCCAAAACCAAACGCCATTATAGCTATCATAAAGTAAATTTGGTTCTTTCCCCGTGATCAATACTAAAGCCGTCACTGCTAGAGAATAAAAATCACTGCTTTTATAGACTTTTCCCTGAAGTAACTGTTCTTCAGGTGCGTATCCCTTTTTACCTAATAAAGTTGCATTTACAGCCAATTGTGTCCGCCAAAAACCCTGATCAGCTGGTAACTGTTTGACACCACCAAAATCAATCAACACAGGTAAATTATCACTTTGACGTAAAATCAAATTATCCGGGGAAATGTCGCGGTGAACTATATCTAGAGAATGAATATAAGTCAAAATTGGGAGAATATTGTGTAGTAAATTAATAACCTCCTCTTCACTAAAAGACTTTCCCTGACTTTGACGCTTTGTAAATAATTGGTCATAATTATCACCCTCAATATAATCTTGCACCAAAAAGAAAAAATCCTTAGTCCCAATTTTTGCCTGAAAAGAAGCGTGAAAACGTGGAATTTGGGGATGTTGGATTTTTTTCAGGACATTTGCTTCTCGTTCAAACAGTTCCTTTGCTTTTTCTAACTCCTGCGGTTTGACAATATTGGGGGCAAATTCCTTTAAAACGCAGGTTTTACGAGATTTTTGCCGATCAATCGCTAAATAACTGCGGCCAAAACCACCTTGTCCCAATATTCGCGCAATTTCATAACGATTATCAATAACTTGTCCCACACTCAAAGGTAATGCTTCACCGCAATGAGTACAAAAACGATGACTACCATTATTTATGTGTTGTTGACTGCAATATATTTGCATGGTATTGGAGGATAAATGGGAAGTTATCAATGACTACAAAAGGAGTAAGGTAATTTACGTTTTCATCAATGTTTTGCGTTCTCAATGTTTGGACAAAACTGAATTTGCTGGTTTTCAAAACTGTAAGCTGTTACGCAGCTAAATTTGATCATCCTAATTTAGTAGGGGTAATTCATGAATTACCCCCACAGGCTAACTAACCTTTTCGACCCCCGCTAAATCCAAAATCGGTGCAATCAAATCTTCCCGCTTTACCGCCATCAGATGCACACCCTGACACAATCCTCGCGCAATCTGCACTTGTTCGGCGGCAATTTTCATTCCTTCTTCGAGAGGATGTTTCGCTTTTGCTAACCTCTCAATAATGTGTTCAGGAATATTCACACCGGGAACAGCTTTATTAATAAACTGGGCATTCTTTGCCGATTTCAACAGAAAAATTCCCGCCAGAATTGGTTTATTGTAACCTACAGCAATTTTATCCATGAACTTTTCTAATGTTTCAAAATCAGTAATTAATTGACTTTGAAAAAATTGCGCCCCGGCTACTATCTTCTTTTCAAACCGACTTTGTAAACCTGACCAACTTTGAGATTGAGGATCTACTGCTGCACCGGCAAATAAATCTAATGCGCCATCAGTGAGAGGTTTCTCATTAAAATCAAAGCCCTGATTCATGTTTCTAATTAACTGCAATAACCGCACAGCTTCTAAATCAAAAACGGCTTTTGCTTGAGGATTATCTCCTGCTTTTACAGGGTCGCCAGTTAAAGCTAAAATGTTGCGGATACCCAAAGCATGAGCACCCATTAAATCTGCTTGTAATCCAATTCTATTCCGATCACGGCAAGCAAATTGACAAATCGGCTCAATCCCACTTTGCAATAAAATTACCGAGGCTACCAACGAAGACATCCGCATTACAGCACGGCTACCATCAGTAATATTGACAGCATGAACCCTTCCCTTAAGAGTCGCCGCCATTGAAAGCATCTGGACTGGATCTCCTCCCTTGGGAGGTGCAACTTCGGCGGTAATTAAAAATTCACCTGCAAGGGCGGCTTTACGGAAGTTATTAAAAGCACTAAAGCTATGGGTATCCGGCATAACATTATAATTTCGGTTTGCTAATAAGGTAAAACATCAGACACCTAAAAGCTTAAACCTTAAAGAGGAACAGTGAAACCCAAAACAGCTTTAACATCTGCTAAAGTTTGATTAGCGATCGCTCTGGCTTTCTCGCCACCATCTCGCAACACTGACTCCAAATAGCCTTTATCCGCCATTACCTCCTGATATTTAGTTTGAATTGGCTGTAAAGCATGAATCGCCGTTTCTGTCAATAAAGGTTTGAATTGTCCCCAACCCATATCTGCACATTCAACCGCTACCTCTTCCTTGGTTTTTCCAGCCAGTAGGGTATACAGAGTTAATAAATTATGACATTCTGGGCGTTCTGAATCATCAAAGGTTAAACCCCTCACTAAATCAGTTTTACAGCGTTTAATCTTCTTAGTAATCTCCTCTGGTGAGTCTAAAATATTAATCCGACTTAATTCTGAAGGATCTGATTTTGACATTTTCCGGGTTCCATCTGTCAAACTCATCACCCTTGCACCTTCCTTTCTAATTAAAGGATCTGGTAATTTTAATATAGGTGCTTTTTTCGCAAATTGGTGATTAAACCTATTGACGATATCTCGCGTTAGTTCTAAATGTTGCTTTTGATCTTCACCTACTGGCACTTTATCAGCTTGATAAAGGAGAATATCTGCCGCCATGAGTACGGGATAATCTAACAAACCAACACCGACATTTTCCCCTTGTTTAACGGCTTTTTCCTTAAACTGGATCATATCTTGCAACCAGTTCAGAGGGGTAATGCAATTTAGCAACCAAGTCAGTTCACTGTGTGCGGAAACGTGAGACTGGACAAAGATGTGAGAATGCTGTAAATCAATGCCACAGGCTAAATATAATGCAGCAATATTGTAAGTATCAGCCGCTAAAGTGGCGGGATTATGCGGTACAGTGATGGCGTGTAAATCTACCACACAAAAGAAATTTTCATACTGGTCTTGAATTTCTACCCAGTTGCGAATCGCACCTAAATAGTTACCTAAGTGTAAATTACCAGTTGGTTGAACTCCCGACAGAACGCGCTGCTTACCCATAATTATCCGTTATTTATCTCCTCTTCCCCGCTTTGTAAATGGGGCGGTTACAAGACTCATTTTAGTAGTGATTGGGGATTAGTGATGAGGTTAATGAAAAGTATCTTTTCTCTTTTCTCGACTTTTGCCAGAAGTTTATAGAATTACGCGGTAAGTGTAAAACTCAGTTAAGTAGAACGGCTTGAATAATTCAAAGTTTGTAGTGAGGAATTTATTCCTCATTTGAGGGCTGAAGCCCTTACTACGAAATCATCTCCAGATTTTTTACATTACTTAATCTACTTTGATTTATTTTCGTCTACTTACTT
>NZ_JAQMTJ010000007.1:0-34871 GCF_028330815.1 Dolichospermum lemmermannii CS-548 | reverse complement strand
GAGTTAGGAAGAAGGAGTTAGGAAGAAGGAGTTAGGAAGAAGGAGTTAGGAAGAAGGAGTTAGGAAGAAGGAGTAAGAACAACAGATAATGAGCTAGGATGTAGAATTACTAACAATAGCTTTTGCATAACTATCTAATAATCTACTAACTTCTTGTAAGTTCAAAATTAATTCTGATGTATTACCATATCCTAAATCATTTGTGAGAATAAGATAGTATCTACATTCTTCTAGAGAAGCTTGTGCAATATTCATGAATCTCACTTTATCTAGAGATCCTTTTTTTTTAAATCCTTCAGCAATATTAGCAGGAATAGAAACTGATGCGCGCCTAAACTGAGAAGTAAGTCCATATATTTCTGATTTAGGAAAATTCGCAGTTAATTGATATACTCCTAATACAAATTGATGTGCTTTTTGCCAAACTATTAAATCTTCAAAGGTTCTCGCTGGTTGCATTTATTCTAACTCCTTCTTCCTTCTTCCTTCTTCCTTCTTCCTAACTCCTAACTCCTGACTCCTGACTCCTGACTCCTGACTCCTGACTCCTTCCTACTGTAATTTATCCGATTCTGCTAAAATCGGATTGACATCAAACCATAATTCACCCTGATCTCGATATTCAAAGACAAATCTACTGCGAATTAATTTCTGATATCCTTGATCATCACTAACGTGCTTAGTTTTTTTAACACGGCGTAATAATTCCCATTCTTCATCAGAAATAGTTAAAGACATTTCATTCCGTCGTTCACGAATAATCTGCTCTAAGGTATGACTCTGGAGAGGAAATTTTTTATCTTTCATAATCCAGGGGTTTAATAACCGCAAAATATCGCGCACATGACCACCGCTAACCTGACACAAGCGGTCTAGACTTGCTGGAGCATCAAAAATTTCAGTAATTTTATTTAAGCGGTCTTCTGGGGCTAAATTAGGAAATGCTCTAGCTAAAATCATCTGTTGCATTAGTGCTAATCCCTGTTCATGGACTTTACCATCTGAAGACTTGACGGGAACCATTGGTAATATTTTTGGTTCTTCTGGAAATCGTTGGGTTAGTGTGCCATATTCATTGGAAAATTTCAAAGCCAGGGGCATGGTATAAATGACATGACAATTCAGTTTGGTGAGATATTCTCCTTGGTCAACAAATAGATATTCTTGTTGTGTCCGACCCCAGGATTTAACACTATTATCTATACGGTCTAGGTTATCAACTATGACCACTAAACCATTTTTACCCTGTTGTTTGAGTTTAGAAATAGCAGGTTCTAAAAGTTCTTGATTAATTGCTTGTAGTAAGTTGGTTTTCTGTGGTCCTAAATATTGATTTACTTTGGTTCTTAATGTGGAATCACTTTTCATTTTTGTGGTGATTTCCCCAATACCCAAAGACAGAGACAACTTTTGTCCGTCAACAGTATAACCAATATCATGACCAGCAAATTTACCTTTAACACCTGTAACTTCAGAGTTTAAGATGTTCCATGCACCTTGAAGTAATTCCTGAAATTTTTTCGGTTCTTCGAGAACAATTTTCTCAAGACTTTTACTAATGCGACTAGCAATAGCCAAAAACACATCAGCAATATCTATATCTGTGATTTCTAGATCTTCGCTAGATTCAAAATAAACAACATGAAAATCTGCTGCTTCTAATTCTACCTGTAATCGTAATAATTCTGTAGATTTACCACAACCAATATGTCCAGTAAATAGGTTACAGGTAGGCTCATCTTGATTCCACTCTGTAATACTATCTTTAATAGTGCTGATGATATCCTCACCACGCACTTTAGAAAAGTCAATATAACATTTTTGGTCTTCTTCATTTCGCGCTTTCAGAGTGCGTGCGGGGTTAGTGGCTTTATAAAAATCCTTAATATCCATTTTGCTAGTAGTATAATTGTCCTGATAGTTGAGGAATATCCCTACTGACAATAATACTTGTTTCTCAGTAATTTCAGTTATTTTTCCGATAATTTTAATAATTTTATCGAACAGAATTCAGGAGTCACCGAGTCAGAATTCAGAATGAATTCTGTGCGAGTGGCGGATGAATAACTGGGTTTAAGACCCCCACCAAATCTACGATTTGGTGGTCTTTAATCAGTCGCAGGTTTGAATCCTCGACTGATTGATTCTGACTCCTGGCTACTGACTCCTGACTCCTTCTTCATGAGAATCAGGATTTACAAGATCAAACGATGAACAGGATTTTATTTTACTCACATCCTGTCAATTCTTAAATCCTGGTTATCCTAATGCTGACAATTTCTGTATTTTAAAATTTAGATATGATAACAGCCAGATCATACACCTTGATAATAGCACAAAAAGTCAAGAGGTCAAGAACCTAGTAAAATGGTTATCTTATTGCGACGATTATCAATAATCTTGAGAATGAAGCAGACTTATTCTCAATAAACATAGTCTTGTGCTTTTTTTGTAAAAGTCTGATTTAAAAAACTTATAGCATTGAGTTTTTAACTGACAACTGACCCACATTCGCAAAATGTGTCAAAATAAAGAATTGTCATAAAAAATATTGTTAAGGTAATTTAGTGACTTCAACTGCTCAAGCTAGTGCGAGTGCGCGTCGTGCGGTCTTCCCATTTACAGCCATCGTCGGTCAAGAAGAAATGAAACTGGCACTGCTGTTAAATGTCATTGACCCCAAAATTGGTGGTGTAATGATTATGGGCGATCGCGGCACCGGAAAATCTACAACTATCCGCGCCTTGGCGGACCTTTTACCAGAAATACCTGTTGTCGCTAATGACCCCTTCAACAGTGACCCCAACGACACGGACTTGATGAGTGATGAAGTCCGTCAACAGGTAGCACAGGGGTTAGAAATTCCCATCACTCACAAAAAGGTGCAAATGGTAGATTTACCATTGGGTGCGACAGAAGACCGAGTTTGTGGGACAATTGACATTGAAAAAGCCTTATCTGAGGGTGTCAAAGCCTTTGAACCGGGACTCCTAGCCAAAGCCAACCGGGGTATTCTCTACGTTGATGAGGTCAACTTGTTAGATGACCACTTGGTAGATGTACTCCTCGATTCCGCTGCTAGTGGCTGGAATACCGTGGAACGGGAAGGAATTTCTATCCGTCACCCTGCGAAGTTTGTTCTCGTTGGTTCAGGAAATCCAGAAGAAGGGGAATTACGTCCTCAACTTCTCGACCGTTTTGGAATGCACGCAGAAATTCATACCGTTAAAGAACCAGCTTTACGGGTACAAATTGTGGAGGAACGGGGTGAATTTGACCAAAATCCGCCTGTGTATTTAGAAAAACACCAAGCACCACAAGTAGCATTACAAGAGAAAATTGTCAATGCCCAAAACTTATTACCACAAGTTAATTTAGACTATGACTTCCGGGTGAAAATTTCCGAAGTTTGTTCAGAATTAGATGTGGACGGGTTGCGGGGTGACATCGTGACAAACCGTGCGGCTAAAGCCTTAACCGCTTTTGAAGGTCGGACAGAAGTTACAATTGACGATATCCGTCGGGTAATTACTTTATGTCTGCGTCACCGTTTGCGGAAAGATCCTTTAGAATCTATTGATACTGGCTATAAAGTGGAAAAGGTCTTTTGTCGGGTTTTTGGTGTGGAACTTCCAGAAGATTCAACCCAGAAAAATGGTGCAGGGATGAAAGCTGGCGCTCGTTAGTTTTAATGTAGAGACGTTCCATGGAACGTCTCTACAACAGTTAATTAACAACTGACAAATTATGAGAACTTGGAATTTTTGGTTAAACAGCTTGATTTTATTGATTCAACATCATCCACCCCGATTTGTGGAGTTATTAATGTTAACATTAGCGATCGCTCTGCTGACAGTCTCCACCATTGTCCCAGATAAACCCTACATCATACTAGGTTTAAGTTTTGTTGTGGGAGCATCAACTTCTATATTAGTCCGGGAAGCAATGTCTCCCACCGGAAACAACCAGACAGTTTTAACTCAACAACGCCTTACCCAATTTACCGCATTACTGTTATTAGGAATTAGTATTTACGGTTTTGCAGATTTAATTCACACGCTATAAATTTTCAGGATCAACTCCTAATTTTTTTAACATCTCTGCTAATTTATTAGCTTTTTTCTCAGATTCTAACCATTTCCTTTCAGATTCTAAATGTTTTTCCTCACTTTGTTCCATCCTTTCTTCTGGTGTTAAAAATCGTTTTCCATTTTCATCAAACCAATATAACCATTCCCTAGTTATTCCTTGATATGTTGCTTTTTCCATTCCTATTCCTAACCCTATCTCTGGTAGAAAAACAGGGTTTCCTGACAGTAATTTATATTCTCCATTGACTAATTTGTAAACCTCTAAACGTTGTTTTCTTTTACGCTGAGAATTATAAACTACATAATATAATATCCCCAATTCTTGAGCATAAAAATCTTTCTTAGTGCTATATTCTCCCCTATAGGTATGAGACACTATTTCTAACACTAAAATCGGTAATTTTTGTTCTTCCCATAATACATAACTGCGGCGTAAATCTTCATCAATTAATCTGGGAATACCAATACTTAAAAATCCATCTGGGACAATTGCAGGTTTATCTGGATCATAATATATTCCCATGTCTACGCCAAAAAACCAATCCCATCTTTGTGACCAGATTAAGGCTAACATGGCTTTTAATAAACCGGGAATTAAATCTTGTAGTTCGTTATCCACTGGTGTGTCGTCAGAGTCGGGTAATTCCTTAGATGAGGGTAAATAATTTAATTGGCTGTATTTTAGCATGATTGATATTACCAATTCTATTTTTATTATAATCCAGATCGCCGACTTCTAAGAAAAATCTATCATTTATTTACAAGATGAAAACAGAAGTCGGGGATATTTTTATCCTTGAATTATGGCTTTTTCTTCTTCAGTTAAACCATATAACCGATAAACAATTTCATCAATTAACCAATCACATTGTTTTAGTTGTTTTTTGATTGGTAAGAGTGTATTTAAACTTGATTGATATTCTTTTGCTAATGTTTCCTGTTCTTTTCTCGCGGTGGGATCTATTTTTAGTTTTTTCTGATTTTTCTTGAGGATACCAATTAATTCATCAAGGGTTAAATGGTTATCTCCTTGATTTTGTTTATAATAATCACCTAAATAATTTTGGATTTTCGATTTATTGGTAAGATTATCAATTTCAGTACCGATTAATCTTTCTAACCATGTCAAAAATCCTGTAGTTTCTGTTTGTTTTTGTTTATTTAGTTCTATCATTTGTTCGGCTAAATATGCGAGTAAGTCATGAATTACATCCGCTTCTGATGGTTGTTGGTTGAGGTGGTGATCAATTTGGGTAAATAGGATATCTGGGTTATGATTGATTTGATATTGTTGGTAAAGGTTGATTGTATTTTCTAGATATTCTTGGCGTTTTTCTGGGGGAGTTGTAAAGGAGATTTTAGGAACTGGTAAACTTTTAAGTTCTTCGTATGTTACCTGGGGAAAATCATCTTTTACAGATATAGTAGAAGAGTTAGTATAAAACCAAGACAACAATTTAGAATTAATCAGTGCAGTGATAAATTTAGGATTAATGTTAACATCCAAAACTAAAATATTCAGAATACTATCTGTTGTGATTAATATATCTGTGCAATAACAAGACATCAGTTCACCTCGTCTTGATAACAGTCTTCTAAGTACAATCCTCGGAGAAGTAAAAAATATTTGATCACGTTTACTAGCTAAATCATCACAATATTTAATATAACTTTTCTTTTCCGATTCGAGACGATAGCGAGATAATTCTTTTCCCAGTAACTCAGGATAATAATTATCCTTACTATCAAATTTTGTAAGTTCATTCTCTCTCAAAAAATCACTTTTAATTTGATCTTTTGTATGTTTTTTAAAATCATATAATTGGACTCCTCGTTCAATTCTTGTGAATGAACCGAGATTAATAAAATTTGCATCTTTTTTAATTCTTTGTATTTTGATTAACTCCATACTCAGAATAAACTTAAAATTTGCATCTTCTTTCCACGTTTGTATATTAATTTTGTCATAATTTGCATGATCTAATATCTGTATTTTATCTTTTTTACCCATTTTCTTTGTATCAACATCATAATCTTTTTGGGGATTATCCACCTGCAAAATAATAATACAAGTGTCAATATAAGCATCTAAAAAAGTATTATAAGGTAATACAATAATCTCCTTTATACAGGAAAAATTTATCATATTGCTGCGTAAAGTCATATAATTAATACCAGTTAACATAGCAGCAGGAATGATAAAAGAGATATAACCATCTTTGCAAGTATTCTTTAATCCAAAACTCCAGAAATAAACAAAGCAATCATTATACAAATTAGATAACCATGTTAATGATTCAACTAAACCATAAGGTGGATTACCGATAACAACATCAAAACCAGGATTTTCTTTCCAACTTGCATTTTCTAAATCAATAAAAACCTCTGGAAATTCCAAATCCCAATGAAAAAACCGCTTTTGGTCAAATAACTTTCTCGCGTCTTCATAAACTGCAATATCAGCAGCATTCATACTTTCAGGGTTAGCATTAATCGCATTTGTACCATAAACCCGTAAAAAATGATCAGCACGTTTCAAACCAAAATATTTAGAAACATAAATATCTAATAACCGTTTATAAGGTTTCGCAGCTTGATCAAATTCCTTAAATAACCTTTCGCTAGTTTCCACTTCCGCAAAAGTTGCATCACTTAACGTACTCACACCGCGCATAATTTCCGCAGCACGTAACAACCCCACAAAAGGACCAGTTAATAAATTTAATTGTCCACTTTCTTCCTTTACCATATTCGCTTCTGCTTCTCGCGCAGTCGTACCAATAAGGGAATTTCCGCAACGTAAATGATGATCTAAAAAACTCAAAGGAGCGCCAATTGTGAAAGAATGTAACCATAAACTCACCTTAGCTAATTCTACAGCCATTGGGTTCAAATCCACACCATAAATACAGCGTTTCATTACCACCCGTTGCAAAAGTTGAGTATCTTCTAACTTATTGACATCAATAGTAATTCCCTGCTGTTGTAAATTTGCTAAAATCCCCTCGCGGGTTTGTTTCAACATCTCCAAAACCGGATTATGTTCAGGATATTCATTTAAAATAATGATTAATTCATCTGTAAAATAATCAACAGCTTCTACTAAAAAATGTCCGCTTCCCATAGCAGGATCACATATTTTAATATCCAGTAAAGTATTTATACTTTTTCTTTCTAAACGTTGTAAATCTTTTTGTAAACCATTACGACTTTGTACTCCTAATCTACCATCTGCCATTTTTTCATGTAATTGGCTAATTTGCGTCATCAAATCAGCAAATTTTTGTTTTCTCCCCTCTAAAATTGGTTTGAGAGTATGACTAACAATGTATTTAACAATGTAATCAGGTGTGTAATAAGAACCCGTAGCTTTGCGTTCACCCTTATCATTTTCTAAATGGACTTTTCCATTATTTCCATCTTCAATAACCACGCGATATTCTAATAAACCTTCATAAATTGAACCCAATTGTCGCACACCTAAAAAGCTGTAGTCAATGGGTAATTTTTCAAACCGTGCTAATTTATCCAAAGCAGGAAATAAGACAGCATCAGATAATTGATGTTCATACAAGAAATAATTATCTGGATAGTCTTTGATGTCTTCAGCTTCATGAAAATCAAAATGAAATAAACCACCATTATAACGAGGTACTTCTAAAGCTGGATCACCTCTATCTACTATTTCAAATAAACCTAATAAACTCTTATAAATCTTTGTCGAAGTTTGACTTAATGTTTTTTGTTTATCAACGCTTTCCGCTATTTCTTGGGTAATTTTAATCAAACTATAATCACGGTAAGCGGTAGTAATTGGTAATAGATTTCTGGCTTCAGCATATAATAGAAATAACAACTTATATAAAAATGATAAAGTGGCTGCATAAATCTGTTTTGGTTCTCCAGTTTTTCCCCGTCTGATAGCGTCTGCAACGAAACCCCCTGCTAAGTCAGGAAATATTTGCTCAAATACCAATGTTTTTAATTCATTTCCTACTTGAGTCGCATAAGTTGTACTTCCTTCTCTGACTCTTTCTAAAAAGTTTTTGTTGTAACTATCTTTTTCAAAAGCTGCACTTCTAAAAAATAACCAGAAATATTTGAACTTTTCCAAATCTTCAGTTTCTAATAATTCTACCAAATCAAGAGGATAAAATTCAGTTGCGGTAGAAGATGCTTGACGATAATATAAACGCCATTCTCTCCCATTGGTTAAAATTCCCCAATCAACTCCCGTACCAGTCAAATAACTAGAAATTTGAAAAGATGGATTTTCATTCTTGAAAATATCTCTTTTATCATTAGCAGAAACTTTACTTAATGGTCTTTCCCAATATTTAGCTTCTGCTATTACCAATACTCTACCATAAAAAGCAGTTTCATTATTTTGAAAAGAGTAAGCTATATCCCTTTCATTTTCATTTGCAAACAACGCATAATCAGGACGTTCGGCTCTACCTTTACCACGAGTCACGACTTGAGGAATATTAGAAAAGCCTAAAATATCTAATACTGGTTTAATAAACACATCTTCAGTTTGCGCTTCATTGAGAGTCGGTAAAATCGCTTTTTTGGATAAATAGAGTTTATTTAGTTTCTCAAAATCCGAGATGATATCTAAATGCCATTCTGGACATTCTTGCAGACGATATTTTAAATAATGTTGAGAAAATAATGGTTTATTTGGATTTTTTGTATCTGTCATAATTCTCCCTATAAATAGTAAAGTGTGTTAGGCTTTAGCCGTAACGCACCATATTATATTATATATGTTTAAGTAATTTATTCACATTTTTTCTGACACACTATAAATATACACTTAGTTAAAAACGGTGCGTTACGCTGCGCTAACGCACCCTACATGATTACAAAGTTTCTAAATCAATTCCTTTTGCTTGTAATTTGGCTAATAATTCCTGATACTGCTGTATAGCTATTTCTTTTCCATGACGTTCTTGTTCAGCACGTTGATATTCCTGTTCAGCACGTTGATATTCTTGTTCAGCAACTTGATTAAGTTCCAAAGATGTGAGAAACTTTCTTCCGTCAGGATAATAAATTTCTAAATTATCAGGTGTAATTTGAAAACGTATTCCCAATCTTGGACTTACCCAACCATTAATATCTTCGACAACTGTAAAAGCATCTTCCGCAAGTATAAATCCAGATAATTCTATAGTATCAGGATCATAAATATAATATTCTTCCACACCATAACGTTGATAAAAAAGCGATTTATTAATCATTTTGGGAGTACGATTTCCCGGTGATAAAATTTCAAAAACCACTTGAGGAGGAATATTATTTTCTTTCCATTGTTGATAAGAACCTCTATCTACTTTTGGTCTACCAAACACCACCATAACATCAGGTGCTTGACAAGTTTTGACACTTCCCTCGATAGGATACCAAAGTAAATCACCTGCAATAAATACATCATCTCGTGATGCAAATAATATTTCTAAATTTTCTTTAATTTTAACAATCCATTGATATTGTTTCGTATTATCTGCCATTGGTTGACCGTCGCTGTCAGGATAGATGATTTCTGGTGCGCTTGCTGGTGCTAATTGCTGTACCATAGTGGATATCTCCAATAGGGATAGATTCCTATACTGCATTAATTATAATTGGTATCTGGTAAAAAAGAATGTCTTGACATTTCAGGGAACGTCTCCACAAAAAAACGGTTATGTAATTTTCTTAAAATATCTAATAATTTTCACTTAATATATAAAATTAGAGTAAAAGATAAATCCAAACAGACTCCATGCGTATTTCTCTAAACTGGTTAAAAGAACTCGTAGAAATCAAACTCACCCCAGAAGAACTGGCGGAAACCTTGACAATGGCAGGGTTTGAAGTAGAAGATATAGAAGATCGTCGCACTTGGGCTAATGGCGTAGTTGTGGGAAAAGTGCTAGAACGTCAACCCCACCCCAACGCAGATAAATTGAGCGTTTGTACCGTAGATATTGGTACTGCTGAGACTGTAAATATCGTTTGCGGTGCTGGGAACGTCCGCGCAGATATCTATGTCCCGGTAGCCACCACAGGAACTTATTTACCCAACATTGATTTAAAAATCAAACCCGCAAAACTGCGCGGTGTTCCCTCCAACGGCATGATATGCTCTTTAAAAGAACTGGGTTTACCCACTGATATTGACGGTATTCATATCTTCCCTGAAGAAAATCTTGTTTTGGGTAGTGACGTGCGCCCCCTGTTGGGTTTGGAAGATGTGATTTTAGATGTCACCGCTACTGCTAACCGGGCTGACGCTTTATCTATGGTGGGTATTGCGAGAGAAGTAGCGGCTTTAACTGGCGGAAAATTATCAATTCCCCCAATTGCAGAAGTTGAAAATACCAAAACTGCAAAAAACCTAACTTTAAAAATTTCCGAAACCCAAGCTTGTCCTGCTTATATTGGTACTGTTGTTGAAAACATCAAAATTGCTGCTTCTCCTGAATGGTTACAACAGCGGTTACGGGCTGCGGGAGTTAGACCAATTAATAATGTCGTAGATATCACAAACTACGTTTTATTAGAAAGAGGACAACCGCTTCACGCTTTCGACAAAGAGCGTTTACAATCTGTAGGTGAGGGGGAAAATTTAATTATTGGTGTCCGGTTTGCGGAAGTTGGAGAAACTTTAAAAACCTTAGATGGAAATATTCGTAATTTATCAACCCAAAATTTATTAATTACTGCTAATAATCAAGCGGTGGCTTTAGCAGGTGTTATGGGTGGTGCAGAAACAGAAGTTCATGAAGGTACACAAAGTTTAGTTTTAGAAGCAGCGTTATTTGATTCTGTGGCTATTCGCCGTTCTTCTCGCAGTGCGGGGTTAAGAAGTGAAGCTTCTGGTAGATACGAAAGGGGCGTAAATCGAGCAGAATTAGAAATAGCTTGCAACCGGGCTTTATCCTTAATTAGTGAATTAGCTGCGGGTGTGATTGTTCAACAAGAAATTTCCGATTATCGTCCAGATATTTCTACTTGGTCACATTCTATTAACCTGCGTTTAGATAAAGTTAATGAAGTGTTAGGTCCGATTGAATTAGGACAAGAAACAGGAGAATTACAACCAGAAGATGTCGAAAAAATTCTCACAGCTTTAGGGTGTGAATTAGTCAAAATTGATGACCGGAATTGGACAGTTACCGTACCTCCCTATCGTTACCGCGACTTAGAACGGGAAATTGATTTAATTGAAGAAATTGCCCGGTTATATGGTTATGATAAATTCTGTGATACTCTACCAGAAAAATCTGAAGCTGGTTATCTATCTTTAGAACAAGAATTAATTCGCCGGTTACGCGCTTATCTCCGCGCTGAAGGTTTGACAGAATTAATTCATTATTCTTTGGTGAAACCGGGTGAAGATAATCAAATCGTTTTAAGTAATCCTTTGTTTGCCGAATATTCAGCTTTACGGACTGATTTAATTTCCGGTTTAATTTCCGCTTTTCAATACAATTTAGAACAGGGAAATGGGGCGTTAAATGGTTTTGAAATCGGGCGCGTTTTCTGGCGTGAAGAAATCGGTTTACAAGAAGCAGAAATGCTGGCTGGAATTATCGGTGGTGATATAACTTCCGGTAAATGGTCAAGAGGTGGTAAGGAAGAAGCGATTACTTGGTTTGAAGCCAAAGGTATTTTAGAAAGTGTCTTTAAACAACTAAAATTAACTGTAGAATTTCAACCTGAAAATCGAGATTCTCGTTTACATCCTGGACGCACAGCTTCATTGTGGGTAAAAGGTAATAGACTGGGAACATTCGGACAAATTCACCCCCAATTACGTCGAGAGAAAGATTTACCAGAAGCCGTTTATGTGTTTCAATTGGATTTAGATGCTCTGTTGGATGCTTGGGATCATGATGATTTGCTAGTTCCCAAATTCAGTTCCTATTCTACCTATCCAGCTAGTGACAGAGATTTGGCATTTTTTGCTTCTGTGAAAGTGACAGTTTCCGAAATTGAAAAGGTCATTAATAAAGCTGGGAAAGGGTTATTAAACTCGGTGGAATTGTTTGATGAATATCGTGGTGAACACGTCCCCACAGGACAACGCAGTTTAGCTTTTCGGTTAGTATATCGTGCCAGCGATCGCACTCTCACTGAAACTGAAATTGAACCGGTTCATAATCAGGTGCGGACAGCCTTAGTTGAAAAATTTGGTGTGAATTTGAGAAGTTAATCCAAAACAGTCGGTTTTAACCGACTTTTGCTATGAGACAGGGAATTTATTCCCTGGCTTTATTCTTATCAATTATCACTAAACCGTCAAAAACTTTTGAATCACATCTTGACTAAGTTCCTGAGTTAGACCGGAAGCAACAATCCCCCCTTTTTGCATAGCATAATAATAATCTGCCTGACGGACAAAATGCAAGTGTTGTTCTACCAATAAAACAGAAATCCCTGTAGTTTCAATAATCTGACGGACTGCGGCTTCAATTTCCAAAATGATTGAGGGTTGAATACCTTCCGTCGGTTCGTCTAATACGAGTAGTTGTGGTTTTCCCATTAAAGCACGAGCGATCGCTAATTGTTGCTGTTGTCCACCACTTAGATCTCCACCCATACGAGAAAGCATAGTTTTTAATACTGGAAATAAACTAAAAATTTCTGGGGGAATTTCTGGTTTTTTGACTGGTTTTTGTCTAGCTTCTAATCCCAAAAGCAGATTTTCTTTAACTGTTAATCGTGGGATAATTTCCCTTCCCTGACTCACATAACCAATACCCATTTTCGCCCTTTCATAAGTTGGTTTACCGTTAATTATCTCCCCTGCAAAATTAATAATTCCGCTGCTGGGTTTAAGAAGTCCCATAATTGTTTTTAGCATGGTTGTTTTTCCCACCCCATTGCGGCCAATTAAACATACCATCTGTCCTGATAATACAGTCAAATCTACATTTCTGAGAATATGACTTTCACCATAATGAACGTTAAGATTAGAAATTTTTAGCATTATAAAATTAACCTGATTAACTATTTTAATTTTTCCTAACTTTAGCCCACCATCCCCCTCCCCTTGTCAAGAAACTTGTGTGTACACCGTAGTTTGAAAAGGGGGGCTAAACTTCTCAAAATCCCCCTTTCTAAGGGGGATTTAGGGGGATCGAATAGCGTTTAGCATCTTTATCTAGTACACAACGGCGTAAGTCAATCAACCATTAAAAATTTGACAAAAGCTTGTGTAATCTGCTTTTTAAATTTTTAATTTTTAATTTTTAATTCCGCACTGCGGTACTAGAGATGTGTGTACACCGTAGGTCTTTAGACCGGGGAGTGTCAACTAATTGCTATGATTAGAAACTGAAAGTAGTTCTCAAAGCACCAATTACTAAATTGCTACTGCTATCATCGTGATTTGGGGCTGTTAGCCAAATTACAGCGGGGGTAATGGTGATATTATCGCTGACCTTGTATTGATAAAATCCCTCAACGTGATAGGAGGTATTTGGATCTTTCGTAACTCCAGTAACAGTAGAATTCGTGACCTTTGGTTCCATACCAAATACAATACCAGCTAAGTTACCTTTTTTACCCAAATCTGGTAAACCTAAAGTAACAGCATAGTTCCAAATTTCCGCTTTTCCTTTGGTACCAGTCAAAACTTGACTATTGGTATATCCAGCCCAACCACCTAAAATAAGTTTCTTCGTAATACCTAAAGATGCTTCCACACCGTAGGAATTACTGGAAAAGTTTGTACCAGGGGCAAGATTGGTAAATGTGGCGTTATTACTACCTGTAGCCAGTGACTTGTTATAGGAATTGATGTAAGTTAAACCAAGGGAAATGCGATCGCTTGGTTTGACTGTTAATTGTGCTAAACCGCCGTAGGGACCATCAAACAACCCATTTCCAGGAGTAGGGGTATTGTGTTGACTAGCTAAGTAACCTAAACTGAGAGTTAAATTTTTACCGATGTTTTGTTTTACACCTAGTCCTGCCCCACCCAATTGGGCATAGATAGGGTTTCTGGTTGCAAATGCGGACACAGCACCAGACCCACCATTCCCATCAAATAGATTCAATGTGCTGTCAAGGTCGAGAATTATACCATCATTGGCTATGATGTTGGCATAAGTGTTTTTACCAAGGGGGAATCCATAGGAAAGCGCACCTATGGAAACATTGTTATTAGGTGTGCCACTGGCAAAGGACAATTTACCTTCTGTAGTATTAAGACCAAAACTGTTAATATTGTTGCTTTCTAGCCTGGTAAACAGTGTGTCTTTTCCAGTAAAACTGGTAACAAGCTCCAATCTAGTTCTAGCGCCTAATGTCGTATTCTTGCTAGTAATGTTACTAGTACCAACTTTATCACCAGAAACAACACCACTAACAACCGCAACAACCTGTCCTTGCAGTTTTGTGGTAGTTGAAAATTGATTGGCCTCTAAATCAGCAGTTCTGGCTTCTACAGTGTCTACACGCCCTTTTAAGGTTGCTAGTTCTGCGGAAAAGTCATTTTGCAACTTTTGGATTGTTGCTAAATCTTGTTTTGTCGTTAAATCAGCGGTAGCAGTAGCAATTAATTCATTGACTCGATCTAAACAAGCATTCAAACCAGCCGCAAATTCGTATCGTGACAACGCCCGATTACCCCGAAAAGTCCCGTTAGGATAACCTGCAACACATCCATAGCGTTCTACCAATGATTGTAATGCCTGAAATGCCCAATCATTAGGTTGGACATCAGATAACTGAGACACGGAGGTAACTTGAGATATTACCTTTTGTTGATTATTTATATTTAATTGTTCAGAATTAGTGTCAGTCTGGAGTTGATTATTTGCTGGTATTTCTTCAGCCAAGACTCCAGAACTTGTCCATAGTATAGCACTGATAACAGTCGAACTAGCAAGTAAATATGTTAAGAGCTTTTGCATTTTTCTTCACACCTGATTTTTTACGAATAATTGGAGCCATTAAGAATAATTCTTAGCAACTCTAATTTGGAAGCTAGAAACTAAAAGTAGTTCTCAAAGCATCAATCACTAAATGCTATTATACCACTTAAATGGACTAAAGTTAGGGTTATTTTATCGCTAAAATGTAACTATTTTTGAAGTCAGTGATGCGTTTACAAAAGGGGATTAAGGGGGGTATGATTCTCTTCCTGTTTTCCTAAATATACTTCAATAACGCGGGGGTCATTTCTCACTTCCTCAAAATCACCTTCACACAATACTGAACCCTCATGTAATACTGTCACCTTCTTAGCAATTTGTCGCACAAATTCCATATCATGTTCAATGACTAAAATTGAATGACTTTCCGCTAATGTTGATAATAAATTACCGATATTATAGGTTTCTTCATCTGTTAAACCAGCCACTGGTTCATCAACAAGTAATAAATCAGGAGATTGCGCTACTAACATTCCAATCTCCAAACGTTGCTTTTCTCCGTGGGATAATAAAGCCGCTGGAATATTTGCTTTTGCAGTTAAACCAATTGTTTCTAATAAGCCTTTCAGACTATTTCTTTCCGCAGAATTGATAGAACGAAACAAGGTAGAAAAGACATTTTTCTGACGATTACTAGTAATTTCTAAATTCTCAAAAGGTGTTAAATTAAGATATATGCGTGGAGTTTGAAATTTGCGCCCAATTCCCAGCCGTGCAATTTGATGTTCAGCTAAAGAACGTAAATTTTTACCCTTAAATAGGACTCTTCCTATGGTTGGTTGCACCTTACCTGTAATTACATCCAGAAAGGTAGTTTTCCCAGCCCCATTTGGACCAATTACTACGCGCAATTCACCAACATTCATACTAAAATTTAATTGGTTTAATGCTTTAAAACCGTCAAAACTAACGGTGACATTTTCAGTTTCCAAGATTTTGGCGTTCATGTTTCACCTCCATATCTTCTTCTAAACTAGGATAGGTATCAGAAGGTTTTAATTGCTGACGTTTCCCAAAAGGGATATTTTGTTTATTTAACCATCCCATGATGCCGTCAGGAAGCACAATGACGATAATTAATAATAGTATACCCTGAAAAAATAGCCATATTTCCGCGAATTGTTCACTTAAAAAAGTCCGGGCATAATTAACTAATAAAGTGCCAATAACTGCCCCGATTAGCGTCCCTCTTCCCCCCACAGCCACCCAAATCACCATTTCAATAGAAAAGCCAATATCCATGGATCTAGGGGATACAGAACCACTTTGAACGGTGTAAAATGCCCCAGCTATACCAGCAATTGCTCCCGAAACTGCAAATACTAATACTTTAAAATCTGTGGGGTCATAGCCAGAAAATCTCACCCGACTTTCATCATCACGAATAGCTATTAATAATCGGCCAAAACGTCCACTAGTTAACCAGCGACAAATCCCATAAGTAGCCGCCAAAAATACCACCGTCAAGACATAAAAAACAAATTGAGTTTTGCTATCACTAACTATAGCACCACTGCCATTAACTCCCCAAGATAAAGGCGGAAAAGTGGTAAAATCTATCAATCCATTTGTGCCATTAAAAAATTGTTGTTGTCCATTAAAAAAATTGAAAAATACAATAATTGCAGCTTGAGTCAAAATCGAAAAATAAACCCCCTTAATGCGATTACGAAATACTAAATATCCTAGTAATCCTGCTAACAAACCCGGAATCATCACCACAGCAGCCATAGACAGGGGAAAAGAAGAAAAAGGCTGCCAAAATCCAGGAAGTTCCATAACACCATAAAGCGCCATAAAATCCGGTAATTCCCCCGTGGGAACTTGCAATTTTAGGTACATAGCGATCGCATATCCACCCAAACCGAAGAAAATCCCATGTCCCAAACTCAATAAACCAGCGTAACCCCAAATTAAATCAATTCCCAAAGCCACAATAGCCAGAGACAAAAATCGTCCCAATAAATTCAGACGAAAATCTGAAAGTAAAACCGGCATCATCAAAATCAAAATTAAAGCGATCGCACAAACTACCCCAACTTCAACTAATATTAAATTTCGCCCCTTTTTAATTTTCATCATTCCTAACTTATCCATTTTCTAAAATCCGCGTTTATCTGCGTTAATCTGCGTTAAATTTCCCATAATTTAAACATCAACATGACGACCCTTTTGGGGAAAAATTCCGCCCGGCTTCCACTGTAAAAACACAATAATTAACGCAAAAACCATCACCTTAGCCATACTTGTAGTTGCAAAAAAACTAAATAAATCAGCCAAAGGCTTAACCGGACCCAACAACAAAGCCAAAGTTCCCGAACCAATCAAATAATTAGTTGTCCCAATTCCCAAAGCCGCCAAAATCGTACCAGCTAAATTACCCACACCACCAACAACCACCACCATAAAGGTGTCAATAATGTAATTTTGTCCAGTATTTGGTCCAACAGAACCGAGTAAACTAATTGCACATCCAGCCACACCAGCTAACCCTGAACCCAGCGCAAAAGTAATCGCATCAACTTTTTGAGTGGGAATACCCAAACAAGCACTCATACTGCGATTTTGAGTAACAGCCCTAATTCTTAATCCCCAATGAGAATGTTGCAAAAATAGATAAATTCCTCCCACACAAATAATCGTCAAAACAATAATAAATAACCGGGCATAAGGTAATTGTACACCAGCTAAAGATACACCAGATTGTAACCAACTAGGGGCTGTAACATCCACATTTTGAGCGCCAAACCAAGGTAAAGTTACCGCTTGCTGATAGGTTTTACTCAATAAATTACAAATTGTAATTGTCAATCCTAGGGACAAAAATAGTAAAACTCCCACAACCCAGTTGCGAATTTTCTGGAAATTATTCCGAGAATTTAAAATCCATAAACCCCCAAAAAACAGAACAGAAAACAAAACCATCCCCATGACTAATAATAAATTGACACTGCGAACAAACTGTTGAAAAATTAAACTTACTCCCCAGGTTGCTAACAGAGTTTCTAAAGGTCGTCCATAGAGATAACGAATTACACTTTTTTCCAGAATTAATCCCACACCAGCAGTGAAAACGAAAGCAATAATCAAAGCCAAAAATATATAAACTTCAAACCAAACCCCACCCAATTGCTTACAAATGTTTTGCACCACAAAAGTTGTATAAGCACCAAACATAATTAGCTCACCATGAGCCATATTAATGACACCCATTAAGCCAAATATGATAGCTAATCCTAACGCAGCAATTAATAAAACAGCGCCAATACTAACACCATTAAATACAGCTTCCAAGAAACCTGTTAACATTTTATCCCTGCAATTATCAATTTATTCCTAATAGTCAGTTGTCAGTTGTTCTGTACCGGCGGTGAATTTTTGCGCCTTTGCGCCCAAGATAATTCATAATGCCATTGTCCAACCTCTATTTTGTTTTTATCACTGACAACTGACCAACAAATTAACCCTTCTTGTATTTACCACCTTTTGCAGGATCTGACCAATCACAAGCAAATCCCTTGGTCTCTTTCACAAATTGATTCCAAGGAACTGGTTCAACTGGTGCGGGGGTAGCATAAACAATGTCAAATAGGCCATCCTGTCTGACTTGACCAATCCGCACAATTTTTGATATGTGATGATTGGCATTAACAGTCACTTTTCCTTCAGGTGCATCTATAGTTTGACCATAGGCCGCAGCCCGGACTTTCGCCAAGTCAGTTGTAGTTGCTTTTTCTACTGATTGCTTCCACAAATACACGGCGATATAGGCCGCTTCCATTGGGTCGTTTGTTACTCTATCTTCACCGTATTCTTTCTTAAAAGCCGCCACAAATTTCTTGTTCGCAGGTGTGTCTACTGTTTGAAAATAGTTCCAAGCAGCATAATGTCCTTTTAGATACTCCACCCCAATGGCTTTAACTTCCTCTTCCGCAATACTCACAGACATGGAAGGATACTTATCTGGTGTCAATCCCGCTCCTTTCAACTGTTTGAAGAAAGCAACATTACTATCACCATTTAGCGTATTATAAATTACACCGCCCTTAGGTAAAACCTGCTTAATTTTCGTAATAATAGCTGTTACTTCCGTATTACCCAAAGGTAAGTAATCTTCCCCAACAGTTTTCCCACCTAAAGCCTCTAATTGAGCCTTAATAATGTTATTAGCAGTGCGGGGGAAAACATAGTCAGAACCTACTAAAAAGAACTCTTTACCTTTATTCTTCAACAACCAATCAACAGAAGGTTCAATTTGTTGATTTGGGGCTGCACCAGTGTAAAAAATGTTTTTAGAACATTCTTGACCTTCATACTGCACAGGATACCAGAGCATATGATCCTTGCTCTCGAAAACTGGCTTGACATTTTTACGACTAGCAGAAGTCCAACACCCGAAAACCACCGCTACTTGATCCTGGTCAATCAATTTGGTAGCTTTTTCTCTAAAGGTATCCCAATTAGAAGCGCCATCTTCAACAACTGCTTCAATTTGTTTACCTAAAACACCCCCAGCAGCGTTAATTTCTTTAATTGCTAGTTTTTCTGCATCTACAACACTTTTCTCACTGATAGCCATTGTCCCACTGAGAGAATGTAAAATACCTATCTTGATGGTTTTACCACCCATACCAGCTACGGGAGATATACTGGTGGATGCTGCTGGACTATTCGCAGTATTTGGAGAGTTATTAGCACAAGCTTTTAAAAAAATGCTACTACCAATACCCGCTGCACCATAAAGCAGAAACTTACGTCGGTTAAATTGCTTACCCATATTTTTGATTAGTTATCTTTTTAAACTGAGATATTAGTTCTATATTTAACTATTAAACTGTGATTTGTTATACAAAATCGTAATTTATTTTAATAAAAATCTACCTCAAGATAGATGAAAAATATAATTTCTTTCTCATCGGGACTGGTATAATAACAACACACCTAACCCCCTCCCTGTAAGCAATGAGCAAAATGAGCAAGTTAGGATCTACTTGATGTAAGTATAAGTATCTATATATATTTTAGCATCATAATGAGTATTATTAAGTATACAGGGATATTGGTGAAATTAAAAACTTGATCATCAATCTCTATCTTAAAAAACCTCATGTTGCTATATTTTTTAATTAGTATCAATAATCAAATCAGAAATTATGACAAAATACATCTTATGGGGAAGCTATTGTGAAGACGTTCTCAGCAAACGTGAACCCCACCGTCAAGCCCATTTAGCTGGATTAGCACGACAGAAAGAATCTGGAATTTTAATTACCATTGGCCCCACAAAAGATGTAACTCAAGTTTTTGCCATTTATGAAGCTGAAGACGAAAACACCGTTCGTCAATTAGTAGAATCAGATCCCTATTGGCAAAACGGCATTTGGACAGAGTATTTTGTTAAAGAATGGATTCAGGCTTTTTAGTCAGTTGACACAATTTTTAACAAAGATAATTAATTCATAATTACCATACCCAGATCCCCGACTTCTAACATCAATTTATAATTTGTAGACACAATAAATAAAAGAAGTCGGGGATTTTATCGGCCTACCTGAATTATTATCACTTAATTACCCTTGAGTGCCTTTTGAAAATTGCGACGATAGGATGGATTAGCTAAAAACAAAGCAGGCCATAGCAAAGCCAAACCAATCCGATTAGGTAAAGTTTGATTAAAATTAGTTCTACCAAATCCAGTCCAAAACTTCCAAACACCACCGAGATAAACCACGATTATTCCGAAAACAAGTAAATCAATCATGACCATCAACTCCCTTAATAACTGGCATAATTTTATGTAAAGAAACTTGATTGCTGACTACAGGAAAGTTAAAACCTCTTTCATTACTCATTGGCACTGGCCTTACTGAATTCTAGTTTAAATTAGGATCACAGACTGCCACCATTCGTCCTATTACATGATAGCCTAAATAAACTACCCATTCTCAATGCCTGAAAAGTTCATGCTGTATTAATTTTGAATTTTGAATTATTTAAAAGATATTTCTTAGGGAAGTTCCTTAGATCTCAATATTTGTATGAGACTAAAGGAAGAAAAACATTATACTTTTAGCCAAGCTTAGGAGAATTTATGCGTGCAGTCTTAATGGCAGGTGGTTCAGGAACGCGGTTACGTCCTTTGACTTGCGATTTACCCAAACCAATGGTGCCGATTTTAAATCGTCCCATTGCTGAACATATTATCAACCTCCTGAAACGACACCAGATTTATGAAGTAATTGCTACATTACATTATTTACCAGATGTTCTCCGTGATTACTTTCAAGATGGTGGTGATTTTGGCGTACAAATGACCTATGCTATCGAAGAAGACCAACCATTAGGAACAGCAGGTTGTGTCAAAAACATTACTGAACTTTTGGATGAAACCTTTTTAGTAATTAGCGGTGACAGTATCACAGATTTTGATCTAACTGCGGCCATTGAATTTCATCAACAAAAACAATCAAAAGCCACCTTAATTTTAACCCGTGTGCCTAACCCCATTGAATTTGGTGTGGTAATTACGGATGCCCAAGGACGGATTAACCGATTTTTAGAAAAACCCTCTACTAGTGAAATTTTTTCTGATACTGTTAATACTGGCACTTATATTTTAGAACCAGAAGTTTTAGACTATTTACCAGAAAATATTGAATGCGACTTTTCTAAAGATTTATTTCCCCTATTACTCGCCAAAAACGAGCCAATTTATGGTTATGTTGCCGAGGGTTACTGGTGCGATGTGGGTCACTTGGATGCCTACCGACAAGCTCAGTATGATGGCTTAGAAAGAAAGGTAAAATTAGAAGTGGCTTATCCAGAAATTGCTCCCGGTTTATGGGTAGGAGCAAATACTTATATTGATCCTACAGCCAAAATTGAAACCCCAGCCATAATTGGTAACAATTGCCGCATTGGCGCGAGAGTAAAAATTGAAGATGGGACAGTAATTGGTGATAATGTCACAATTGGTGCTGATGCTCATTTAAAGCGACCAATTATTTGGAATGGAGCAATTATTGGTGATGAAGCCCAATTATCGGCTTGTGTAATTGCTCGTGGGACTCGTGTAGACAGACGCGTTCACGTTCTAGAAGCGGCTGTAGTGGGTTCATTGTCTACCGTGGGAGAAGAAGCGCAAATCAGCCCTGGGGTGAGGGTGTGGCCGAGTAAAAAGATTGAGTCTGGGGCAATTTTAAATATTAATCTGATTTGGGGAAATACTGCCCAACGGAATTTATTTGGACAGCGCGGAGTCCAGGGTTTAGCCAATATTGATATTACCCCAGAGTTTGCGGTGAAGTTGGGCGCTGCCTATGGTTCGACTTTGAAACCAGGTTCAGTGGTAACGGTTTCTCGTGACCAGCGCAATGTTTCCCGCATGGTGACACGTTCTTTAATTGCGGGTTTAATGTCTGTCGGTGTGGATGTCCAGAATCTAGATACTACAGCCATTCCCATCGCTCGGACTGTGATCCCCACAATGTCAGTAGCCGGAGGGATTCATGTCCGAGTCCACCCAGAACGCCGGGATTATATCTTGATTGAATTTATGGATATTAAGGGGATTAATATCTCTAAAGCCCAAGAAAAGAAAATTGAGGGGGCGTATTTTAAAGAAGATATGCGTCGTTCCCAAAGTCATGAAATTGGTGATGTCGTCTATTCTAGTCAATTAGTGGATTGCTATGGTAAGGCTTTTGAAAAATTATTGAATGTGGATACTCTGCGGAACAGTCGGGCAAAGGTGGTCATTGACTATGTTTACGCCGTGTCTGGGGCAGTTCTACCGCAAATGTTAGATAAATTTGGGGCTGATGCGGTGGTGCTAAATGCTAGTTTGAATAAAACGGCCATTTCCAACGCTGATAGAGAATTACTGCTAACTCAATTAGGCCATGTTGTGGAAGCGGTAAATGCTAATTTTGGTGTGCAGGTATCCGCTAATGGGGAACAACTCATATTAGTTGATGAATCGGGTTTTTCCATTCGGGGGGAAATGCTAACGGCGTTAATGGTTGATATGATGTTAACTGCAAATCCCAGAAGTTCGGTGGTTGTGCCGGTTCATGCTTCCAGTGCGGTGGAATTGGTCGCCCATCGTCATGATGGTCATGTGATTAGAACTAAAGCGAATCCGACGGCTTTAATGGAAGCTTGTCAGAAAAATCCCAATGTGGTTTTAGGTGGGAGTGGGGAAACTGGGTTTATTTTTCCCCAATTACATCCAGGCTTTGATTCGATGTTCTGCATTGCCAAGCTTATTGAAATGTTAACCATTCAAGAGCGATCGCTCGCAACCGTACGTTCTGAATTACCTCGTGTGATTAATAGAAGTTACACTGTGCGCTGTCCTTGGACTGCTAAGGGGGCGTTAATGCGCTATTTGGTGGAAACTCACCCAGCGCAAAATTTGGAGTTAATTGACGGTGTGAAAATTCGTCAACCCTATGATGACAATTGGCTATTGGTTTTACCTGATGCCAGTGAGCCGTTAGTCCATCTCTATGTTAACAGTAGCGATCGGGATTGGGTTGATGAAACTCTCAGAGATTATCGCGCCCGTGTCCAGCATTTTGTGGAACGTGAACAGGAAAATTACAGGTTGGATATGTAATTTTTGGGGTGGGGTTTCCCCACCTTTTACAGCACTTCCCGGTGTTATGAGGTACATATCTAGCGGGCAAGATGCCCGCACTACAAGAGTTTCATGATTCAACTTTGTACCTCATAAGAGCGGAAACCGCTGTATGATGTTTTTTCTCACGCAGAGACGCAGAGAGGAATTAAGAGTTTGGTTTAAGGATTTTGAAATCCATATTGTTTTTGACGGTCTTCAAATCTATATTCACGGTTGTAGTTATCATCTGGATCATAGCCAATATCGCCAACAAAGCAGAAGGAAACAGCTAAGTTAAAGGTTCTTTTTTCAAATACAAATTCTTTTTCTGGTGGCATTTTACGAAAGTCGTTTTTAAACTTTTTCCATTCTCTTTGGTTATGTCTATCCATAAATATATCTAAATTCTGTAAGAGGGTGTTTGAAAAGTTTTGAATGTATAGACTGACCCCTCTCCAAACCTCTCCCCTGCAAGGGGAGAGGCTTTAAAACCCCCATTCCCTTGCAGGGAAGGGGGGTAGGGGGGGTTAGGTTTTTGGAGATTACCGATTTGATATAATACTTTTCAAACAACCTCTAAGTGATTCAGCCATTCATCTTTATTAATGGAGAATAGGAGACTCGAACCCCTGACCTCTGCGGTGCGATCGCAGCACTCTACCAACTGAGCTAATTCCCCTTATTCGTGCTTATAAGTTAACAACTCTGATAAACATATTATATTCTAACACTCAGGAACGACAGATTGCACATCTTTTTCTAAAAAAACTTCCTGTACTCGCTGTAAATCCAAATCAATCAGATAATCAATCGTCCAATTAGCTTGACGGTGTAGCATCTGGAAAGGGTAAGTATTCGCTACTCCTACCACTTGCATTTGGGCGCGTTTAGCTGCTTGAATACCTGTCCGAGTATTTTCAATCACTAAACACTCATCAGGTTCTAAGTTTAATTCTGGATATGTCTGATTTAGACGTTCAACCGCCAGCAAATAGCCTTCCGGGTTAGGTTTATCGCTGCTGATATCATCCCCCGACACAATTACAGGGAAGTATTCAGCTAATTTAGCAGATGTTAATACCATTTCAATTTCTAGGGATAAAGCATCACTGACTAACGCCATTTTGAGATGACGGGAACGAATCTGAAAAATTACATCTTCAATTCCCGAATACAAAGGCAATTTTTCCAGCTTCTCCAATTCCAACACATAAGCTTGAGCTTTGCGAGTGAGTAATTGAGCCATATAAGCTTCCGTCACCACCCTACCACGATTTTTCAGCAGGTTTTGCAGATAAGCGCGATGACTTATCCCTAAGAAGTCTTCACGTTCTTTTACCCGTTGAGGTTGAAGGTTTTCCTGTATAAGAATCTCATCTATCAGTTGGATATGGATTGATCCATCTTTAATAATGACACCATTAAAATTAAATAAAACTGCCTTTAAACTCATAGTGCAAACTGGAAACAATCCTCCAGATGATTATTTATCAGGGTAAATTACCGGAATACATTTAAGATTAACTCATTTTTGAAGATATACAAGGGTCAGATCCCCGACTTCTTCAAGAAGTCGGGGATCTTGTTGTCATAGCTTGACAGAGATATTCCACAACCTTGTAAAATTACCTGTACTTGTAATTATACCCAAAATAGACGCATCCTCAAATTCAACTTAACGTAAAACCCATAGCCTTGATTTGTAGGTTGGGTTGTGGAACGTGAACGTTCGCGGAGCAATTAGCATGAAACCCAACGCATTTGTTGGGTTGCGCTGTCGCTTAACCCAACAAAGCAGAAAATTGACAAGATATTGTTTGTCCAATTTATTTTGCAGGTAAATCTGCCACTTCTCCAGCGCTCACCATTGCCAGATACAGTAAAGCACAAACATCGGCTCTAGTGGCAACTTTTTTAGGATTTAGTAATTTTTTATTGGGATAATTAGTAATTACATTATTTTGTGTTAATGCAGCAATAAAATTACGATGTTCGGTTCTAATACTAGAAGCATCACTATAAACTGAAAGGATATTTTCTGTTGAACCAGTAAATTTATAATTCAATCCTTTGGCTAAAGTTATTAAAACATCTAGACGATTCAGCTTTTGTGTGGGGTTAAAGTTTTTGCTATTGAGAATAGTAAAAAAGCCCATTTCATAAGCTTCTCGAATGGCATCATAAGCCCAATATCGCTTAGGAACATCTTTGAAATTAATTGCTTCTCGAACTTTACTTTTAATAAAGACTTTTTGCAAAAGGGCAGCTAATTCGGCACGAGTTACTGGTGCATTCGGACGAAAAGAATCATCAGGAAATCCGCCAATTACTTCCATTGCAGCCAATTCAGAAATATATTCCCTAGCCCAATAGTTTTTGGAGATATCAGAAAATGAGACTTGAATACCCTTAGCTACGCCGATTTTCCGATATTCACTTAATAATTTGCCCAGTTCAAAACTGGAGTTGTCCTGAATTGGAGTCAACTTTACCAAACTACCAGGATTAGCTGTTAAAGCTTTTGCTAAGTTAGAATCAAAGGCATTTATAGATTTACCTACTACAGCAAAATCACCTTCGCTAAAGGAGGTAGGATAAGTACCAGTGGTGGCAACTTTAGCAAATCCAGCGGCTTGATATTGGACAATATTAATCTTTTCTGAACTATTGAGGAAAGTAACTTTTTGGTTATTAACTTCTGTGAAATAATCGTAGGCATTGGTATTATCAACAATGCTATCATTATTGGCATCAAAACCATAAAAGGTGCGGACTACTTTGTTTTCTGTGGGATTAGCCGATAAAATCAAGTTAACCGCAGTATTTTCCGGTAAACAAACAAATTCACTGTAACCAATAAAGCGATTTGTGTTATCATATAAACGGATAACGATGCGATCGCCTAATTTAAATCCTTTAACAAACTTAGCTTTTTGCTTAATCTTATATTTATAATCACCTAAAAACCTTTCTTGACGGTATTTATTACCATATTTACTCTTAATAGAAATCCGGGCAATTACTTCTTTGATTGTCCCCCCAGGTTGCCATATATAAAGCGTAAATGCTGATTTCTTCTCTGGTGAAAAACTCGTATTAACGGGAATATCAATTGCTTCACCTTCAGATTGACCTACTAAAAGTTGCGTTTGTGGAGAATTACCTAATTTTGATGCAACTGGGGAAGAAAGTCTTGATACTGCTAATGCAGAAGATATTGGCGATAATGCGACAACAGAAACGGCTGTAACAACCAGTTTACTCCAACTTAAGTTAATGGGATTCATAGTATTTTATCTCACACCTGGCCAATGGACTAATATTCTCCAGATCAAAAATTTTTGATGCTAGTGAACTCTACTGGTAACACAGGGCATTTTATATTACTTTTGTCAGATAGGGAAGAGGCAAGTGATAATTGACAATTGATAACTGATAATAATGTGTAGGGGTTTAGCTTTTGCTTTACCCCTACCTATAGAATCAAACAATTAAGTCATTTTGACTATAATATAAATAAATAATAATTTAGGAATCTTCACAAATGACAACTACAATCCAGGATTTGCAGACATTAGAAAAACAGGTTTGGACTTGGCGAGATTACAAAATTCAATATACTGTGATGGGTACAGGTCAGCCTTTGGTGCTAATTCACGGTTTTGGCGCTTCTATTGGTCACTGGCGCAAAAATATCCCGATTCTAGCTGCTGCTGGTTATCAGGTGTTTGCTTTAGATTTGCTGGGTTTTGGTGGTTCTGATAAAGCAACTATAGATTATAGCATGGAAGTGTGGGCGGAATTATTAAAGGATTTTTGCCATGCACATATTCAAACACCAGCAATATTTATTGGTAATTCTATTGGCGCTCTTTTAAGTTTAATTGTTTTAACAGAATCTCCAGAAATTGGGGCTGGAGGCGTGTTAATTAACTCTGCTGGTGGTTTGAGTCACCGTCCCCATGAATTAAATCCTGTGCTGCGATTTGTGATGGCAACTTTTAACAAGTTGGTGGCTAACCCAGTGACAGGTAAATTCGTTTTTAATCGCATTCGGCAAAAATCACAAATTCGCCGGACTTTATATCAAGTATATAGCGATCGCAATGCCGTAACAGATGAACTTGTAGATTTACTTTATAACCCATCTTGTGACCCAGGAGCGCAACAAGTTTTTGCTTCTATTCTGACTGCACCTCCAGGACCTAGCCCAGAGGAACTATTGCCTAAGTTAGAATTTCCCTTATTAGTAATTTGGGGTGCAGAAGATCCTTGGACACCAATTACGGGAGCGAATATCTATGAAGCAGCGCGAGAAAATGGTCAAGATATTAAAGTTGTTCCTATTCCCGGCGCTGGTCATTGTCCCCATGATGAAGTTCCAGATATTGTGAATAGTGAAATTATTGATTGGTTAGGACAGGTAATAGGTAATGGGTAATTATTAATTTACTGAATTTTAACACCAATATAACCGATAATAATTTTAGTTGGTTTTAAAGGATGAAAATGAAGTCTCCATGCACCTGGAGTCATCCGAATATGCCAACTAAATAATCTTTTTTCTCCATCAAGACATTCAAAAGTTAACTCTTTTTCAAAATTATCTAATCTTGATTTACTTTCTGGTGTTACTTTACTAGCAAAATCATCTTTATTAAAAGTACCTGATATCCATTTTTTAGAATATTCTTCAAGTTCAGATAATTTTTTCATAATTTGTTGGAATATAGGATAACCATTATTAATATTTTCTAATTGTTTCTCTACGGAATCACAAAATTCTAAATGAGGAAATATCTCTTTTCTGTTATTCCATAAATCTAAACCAGAATTAATATTATCATAAAGACGATTTTTAATCCATTCTTCATGTTCAATAACATGATTTTTACTACTTGCGTGTTTAACTTCTATAATTTCTTCCAGTAATTCTCCATCTTCATTATTTGTAATTTGTAGGACAGATATAACATTATTATTCCATAATTCATGAGTTTTAAAACTAACAGATAATACCTTTGATGTATGAGTACAAGCATAAATAAATCCTTGAGGGGTTTCATTATAATCTTCACAAGCATATAAGACTTCATTCGACTGAGATTGATCAAAAAATTCATCAAACTCATCAAACTCAAAAAATTGCATACTTAAAATAAAATCCTGTTCAACTTGATCAACATTTCGATCATTAAGCCATTTAGATATAGGATAATTAGAGGCAAGATTAATATTATGAAAACTATTATAACTTAGTAATTGTTGTTGTATTCCTTGTTCTAATGCTTCTCTTAAAGTTTGAATAAAGTTAGACATTAATTCTCTAGCTTTATATTCGTCATTTTTTAAAGTCAAAAGACATAATTCATTAAATACCAGTTGAATATCCATTATTTAATCTCCCACTGGTGCTAATAATGCTCTTGAACTTTTATTCCATTCATCAAAGAAATTTTTAGGAATTGTATTAATACGTCCTTTTTTGTCTAATTTAGGAGAAATAATTTTAATTTCATTCATTTGACTTTGTATTTCAAAAAAGTGTAATTGTACATCTTCTGGCTTAATTTTACCACCATGAACAGCAATTCTTATACCATTTAGAATATGATCACTATGACTTTCAATAATTACCTGAATCCCATGATTTGCTGCTAAAGCTAATAATTGACCTAGTTGTGATTGTCCTTGAGGGTGAAGATGAGATTCAGGATTCTCAATAATTATCATTGTTCCTGGTTTAGAGGAAAGAATTGCTGTTAGAATGGGTAAAGAATAAGTAACACCAAAACCTACATTAAAAGGAGAATATTCTTTACTAACTCCAAAAGAATATTTTATTGTCATTGCGTTGGCAACTTGTCTTACATTAATATTAATATTAGGACTAATTTCTCCCATCCAAGTATCAACTTGATCTTTTAAACTTTGAGATTTACTGCGAGGATGACTTAATTCACTAATGGGAATATCTTGATTACCAAATTCATGTAAAAAATGTGCTGTATATTCTCCTTTTTTACCTATTTGTCTATGTTTAACAACATCATTTTCAGACAAAGGATAAGATTCCTCTGGTGTAATTCTTTCAGCACCTAAATAGTGAAAATCATCATTAAATAAATTAAATTGATTAATTGTAGAATCATTACCTATTAATGCAATCCGTAGCACATTACTACTAGGAGAATCATAATCAAAACTCCAGTTTGTTCGCTGACCATTTTCCCAAACAATTCCGAAGCTAATTAATTCTTCTTCTTCGGCATTTTCATATAGAACATCTTCAGCAGTACCTATATAAGCTATTTGATTATCAAGTTTTAGCCCATTACTAGGTAAATAATCTGTTATATAAGCATAGCGTAATAAAATCAATGGTTGAATTACAGAAGATTTACCTGTACTATTTAAACCAGAAATTAAGGTGAGAGGTTTAAAATCAAAATTTTCATCTGCAAATGCTTTGAAGTTTTTTAAATGTAATTTTTTGATCATGATAATATACTTTGAATAATTCCTTGAATATGCTTAAATCGCTCTTTGACGATGTTAGCATCACCAGCACTTTTATATAAGATACTATCAAACTTACCATTTTCCTGTTCTTTTAATAAAACTTTAAGTAAATCTTCTTTTCTTTGTTTAAGAATATTGATTTCTTGATCATTTAATTTAGCAAGGTTAATTGACCATGCTTCCAATAATGCTTTATTAATAGGATATCTTTTTATGGTAGATAGTTTTGGTTTTCTAAATGCTTGTTTATCAAATAAATCATAAGCAAGATTCATAATTAACAAAAATCTTTGTTTAATGTTCTCTATTTCAGAATCATCCATTTGATTCATTTCAGTCATTTTTTTATCTAAAAAATAATCATAATCTTTAAAATCCAGGTTATCTATATTACTCGTCATTAAAGATAAAACTTTTAAAATACATTCTTGATCAATCATTCTTTTATCTTTAATTCCCTTATCTGTTGTTTTTTTAAATTCTCGAGATTCAGAAAGTTCTTTTAATAAATTTGTGATTTTATTTGAAGAGTTTTTAGCATAGCGCATTTCTTGAGCAGAAAGTGCAGTTCCTCCTTGGTTAATCCGTTTAAATATATTAAAAGTAATTTCGGATGATGTTCCTCTTAAAATTAAATATACTGTTAGTTTTGTTTCTTTAATTCTTCTTTTCCAACGAGGTGTAAGTTCCTGATATTTTTTACCATGTAAATCAGTGAAAAAATCTAATCCATTCAGATTAAAACTTTGATCAGTGACAAATTCCTTAAATGTTGTTATTCTTTGGATTCCATCTATGACTAACCATTGATCATCATTAGTTGCATCAATATAAAAAGCAGGTAAAGGAATTTGCAATAAAAGAGATTCAATTAACCGACTTTTTGCAGTTTTAGTCCAAATACCTTCTTTTCGTTGAAATTCAGGTGCGATCATTCGATGATTATTTAATCTGTCCAGAATTTGCTGTACGGTCATGATATTAGTTCCCATACTAATGCAAGTCGGATCAAATCCTTGAGAAAGCGTTGGTTCTTCTTCTTCCTCTTCAATATCTATATCTTCCTCATATTCTGAATTAATATTATTTTGTTGCAAATAGTTTGTTTCTGTCATAATTATATTCTTAAATTATTGCTTGTACTTCCTCTACTAAGTAATGGGACAGAATTAATTACACAATTGTTTTTTCTGTTCCCTGTTCCCTGTTCCCTGTTCCCTGTTCCCTCTCTCAACGAGTGAATTTAATTTTGTCCGACTACTTAATGTATTTTTGCCCTCGACGGGATACCAAAATAAATCTCCAGCTACAAATATATTTGGAGCATTAGCAAACAGATAATCTCAGTTTTGCTGAATTTCTACAAGAATAGGAAACTGAATTGTGTTATTTGCCACCAGTTGTCCGTCACAATCTGGGTAAATGACCTCTGGCTGGGCTGGTGCTGCGATTTGTGAAACCATAACTCTATCCTCAGCAAGATTTTTTCTAATTATCTACCAAATCAAGGAAATATCAAGTGATATCCTGGGTAGGAAATTAAGATGATTGATACTTTACTATAACCTGAACAAAGATAGTATTATTAAGGATTGTTTCACTGTGTAACCTTTCCTTAGCCTGTCAATATGTCAGAAAATCTCGCTGCTTCTTTAAACGATGTGCTTCCAAACGCTCACAATAGCCAGAATACTATCCGCATTCGGGGCGCTAGGCAGCATAATCTGAAAAATATTGATTTGGAATTACCGCGCGATCGCCTGATTGTCTTTACTGGCGTTTCTGGTTCGGGTAAGTCTTCTTTAGCCTTCGATACCATTTTCGCTGAAGGTCAACGCCGTTATGTCGAATCCCTCAGCGCCTATGCTCGACAATTTCTAGGACAGTTGGATAAACCCGATGTGGAAGCCATTGAAGGTTTAAGTCCGGCAATTTCCATTGACCAAAAATCAACTTCCCATAATCCCCGTTCCACAGTGGGAACAGTGACGGAAATTTATGATTATCTGCGCTTGTTATATGGTCGGGCTGGTGAACCTCATTGTCCCATCTGCGATCGCTCTATTGCCCCTCAGACCATTGACCAGATGTGCGATCGCATCATGGAACTTCCCGACCGTACCCGCTTCCAAATTCTAGCCCCTGTAGTCCGGGGGAAAAAGGGAACTCACCGCAAATTAATTTCTGGTTTAGCCGCGCAAGGATTTGTCCGCATTAGGGTAAATGGAGAGGTGCGAGAGCTATCAGATTCCATTGAGTTAGATAAAAATAACACACATACTATAGAACTGGTTATTGACAGATTAGTTAAAAAAGATGGTATTCAAGAGCGTTTGGTGGATTCTCTGGCAACTTGTCTTAAGCAATCTCACGGCATCGCTACAATTGAGGTATTAAAAGACACATCGGACAAGATAGCGCTGGAGCGACCTGATAGTAAGTATATAGCAACTGAGGCAGAAAATCAAGGTATTTCAGAACAAGAATTACCCACAGAAATGGTATTTTCGGAAAACTTTGCTTGTCCCGAACATGGTGCGGTAATGGAAGAATTATCGCCCCGATTGTTTTCTTTTAATTCCCCTTATGGCGCTTGTCCCCATTGTCATGGGATTGGGACTTTAAGAAGATTTTCCCCGGAGTTGGTTGTCCCTAATCCAGATTCGCCCATGTATGCAGCGATCGCTCCCTGGTCAGAAAAAGAAAACTCCTATTATTTGGAATTGCTGTATGCTGTGGGGTTAAATTATGGCTTTGAGTTACAAACTCAATGGGGGAAGTTGACACCGGAACAGCAAAAAGTTGTCTTGTATGGGGAAGAGAAACGAACCACAGAGGCGCAGAGGTCGCAGAGTTTTAAGGGTGTAATTCCCATTTTACAAAGACAGTATGAAGGGGGAACGGAGTTAGTTAAACAGAAATTAGAAGAATATTTAATTGACCAACCCTGCGAAGTTTGTGGTGGGAAAAGATTAAAACCCGAAGCCTTATCCGTAAAGTTAGGACAATATGGGATTTTAGATTTTACCAGTGTTTCCATTCGAGAATGTCGGGAAAGAATCGAAAAATTAAAATTGAGTACTAGACAAACTCAAATAGCTGATTTAGTTCTCAGAGAAGTTAAAGCCAGATTACAATTTTTATTAGATGTTGGCTTAGATTATCTCACCTTAGATCGTCCCGCTATGACATTATCAGGTGGAGAAGCCCAACGCATTCGATTAGCCACACAAATCGGTTCAGGACTAACAGGAGTTCTTTACGTTTTAGATGAACCAAGTATTGGGTTACATCAAAGAGATAACGGAAAATTACTCAAAACATTAACCAAATTACGCGACTTAGGAAATACCTTAATAGTTGTCGAACATGACGAAGAAACTATCCGCGCTGCTAACTATATAGTTGATATTGGTCCCGGTGCAGGAATTCATGGGGGAAATATTATTTCCCAAGGCAGTTTTGAGGATTTACTCAACGCAGAAGCATCTTTAACTGGTGCTTACCTATCAGGAAGAAGAGTGATCACTACCCCAGCTAAAAGACGAGAAGGAAATGGCCGCGCCTTAACTATTAGAAATGCCCATCGTAACAACTTACAAAATATAGATGTAGAAATTCCCTTGGGAAAACTTGTCTCCGTTACAGGTGTTTCTGGTTCAGGAAAATCTACCTTAATTAACGAATTACTTTATCCAGCCTTACAACATCATTTACTGAAAAAAGCTCCCGCACCCAAAGACATGGATGAAATCAAGGGTTTAAACTGCGTTGATAAAGCCATTGTCATTGACCAATCACCCATTGGGAGAACTCCCCGTTCTAACCCTGCAACTTACACCGGAGTTTTCGATATTATTCGTGATGTTTTTTCCCAAACTGTTGAAGCTAAAACCAGAGGTTATAAACCTGGACAATTTTCTTTTAATGTTAAAGGTGGACGGTGTGAAGCTTGTAGTGGACAAGGTGTAAATGTCATCGAAATGAATTTTCTCCCTGACGTTTATGTGCAATGTGAAATTTGCAAAGGTGCGAGATATAACCGGGAAACTCTCCAAGTTAAATATAAGGATAAATCAATTTCTGATGTTTTGAATATGACGGTTGAAGAAGCATTAGATTTCTGTCAAAATATTCCCAAAGCCCTAACTAGATTACAAACTTTATTTGATGTTGGTTTGGGTTATGTGCAGTTAGGACAACCAGCGACAACTTTATCTGGTGGGGAAGCCCAACGGGTGAAATTAGCCACGGAATTATCTCGACGCGCGACTGGGAAAACACTTTATTTAATAGATGAACCAACTACAGGTTTATCTTTTTATGATGTCCACAAATTGTTGGACGTTTTACAAAGATTGGTAGATAAGGGAAATTCAATTTTAGTGATTGAACATAATTTAGATGTCATTCGTTGTTCTGATTGGGTGATAGATTTGGGACCTGAAGGTGGAGATAAGGGCGGAGAACTGATTGCTGCGGGAACGCCTGAAGATGTGGCAAAGAATCCTCGTTCTTATACTGGTCAATATTTACAGCAGGTGTTGGCGCAATATCCAGCAGTTATCTAAACTATGATTTTTTTGATTAATTTGATTTTTGTGATTAATTAATTATTTCAATCATCCCAATCATCTAAATCAGAAAAATCACAGTTTAGACATTATGCTAATAATTCTCGAATTATCCGAGTGACTGCTT
>NZ_JAQMTJ010000092.1:0-24838 GCF_028330815.1 Dolichospermum lemmermannii CS-548 | reverse complement strand
ATAGATTTTGATGACATTTTTGGTGATTTACTGTTTCTCAAATGCCTTTTTTCACTTTATCTGTTTGTTTTGATGCTCCCTTTGATTTTCATCTCCGTAATTTCCCTCTGTAACATTTTGGGGTGCGGAATGTGGGATAAAACCTTGACCAATTTCACCATAAACTTTTTCAAAGTTAAACCCACAAACATAACAAGTTATGCCATAATATTCAATACATTGTTTTCGAGCTTGATTACTTCTTTCATAAGCATTAACTGTTACTTGACGAATAAACCCTTCTTTTAAGGTTTGAGTTTCTTCTGTTTCTCTTACTTCATCAGGAAATAATAGGATATCATCTATTACACTAACAGAATCGAAAAAGTATTCAAAATCTAGTTTTGGATTATTTAAAATATTACAAACTAAATCATATATTTCTTCTTCAGGATATGCTTTAAATCCATCATAAATTTCTTTTTCAACACGCCATAAATCTCTTTGCCACCAACCTTTACGACTGTTTTCATGATAAGGATCAAAAGCATCTCTAAAATTTTTAAGTGTATTAGATGAAATTTCAAGCATAGAACCAATTTTCTGATGTGTTTCCCCTTTGTTACCAAGTCCTAATCTCTGATAACTATCTTTATCAAATCTTGAAAGATAATAACCTACTATATAAGCATAGGGACAATTACAATCACTAAATGAATCTATCAGGCTATCCCAATTATCAGGTTTTTTCATTATTCACAACTCCTTTTGATTATCAAAAATATTGTGTTTAACTATTATAACCCAAATATTCAACCTAAGCGACTGCAAACTCTGTAAACTTGCGAGTTTCAGGATCATGAAAAGCTAAAACAATATTCTCTTTTGGTACGCCTTCCCTTAATAACTCAGTTGCAATACCTTCCTCAGTCCAATCTTCTTCAATGTAAATTTTTTCATTTTTAATTCTGACATAAACAGTAATACCTCTAACTTTGTGATCATTATGCCAACCTGTTTGAAACCAAAGATATTGATCTCTTTGTTCATCAAAAGCTAGAATACTATCAACACCATCAGGATTAGGCGTTTGTGATGCTAATTGCTCATATTCATTCAGAATTTTCTTGATCACATTGCGATATTGATTTAATTTATCCATTGAATTATCTCCTCCTTATTCAAATCAACAACTATTAACTTTAAATCATTTTCTTCCATGATGAACGAAATCGCTTTTTGCAGAAAGAAAGATTGATAAATACTGCGACTTACCCCTAAATAAATTGTTACTTTAGGAAGAATAACTTTTAACAAGGTACGATAAATAATATATTGCCCTAAAGCTGTTTCAAATTCACGCATGGGTGAACGACCAATAAAACTTTTAATTTCTACAATAATTTGTTGTCCATTGCGTTCAATTTCTAAAGTTCTATCAGCTAATAAATCAGCAAATAATTGTATCTCCTCATATTTAATAGTATAAGGATCACGAATAATCATCCAACTGTCTTTAATCAAGGCATTTTTAATTGCTTCATGGTAAGTATCCCTAGCTGACATAAAAATTAAATTCAGAAAAATTTTAATAATCTGATCATAATCTATAAACTGTCTATTTCTGACAAATTCGTTTACCAGTAACTCCTGTAACAATTCCCTTACAATAAAATAAAGAAAGCAAGACATTACAGGATCACAATCTAAACCATGCTACAAGAATATCGTCAACAGGTTGCCGATCGCGCTCAATTGGGTATTCCTCCTTTACCCTTAGACGCACAACAAACATCAGCATTGTGTGAATTACTGAAAAATCCACCCACAGGTGAAGAAGAGTTATTATTAAATTTATTACGCGATCGCATTCCCCCTGGAGTAGATCAAGCTGCTTATGTAAAAGCTGGATTTCTGACTGCGATTGCTAAAGGAGAAATTACCAGTCCTTTAGTTTCACCAGTTGACGCAGTAGAATTACTGGGAACGATGATTGGTGGTTACAACGTTCAATCCTTAATTGATTTACTCCAAGTTTCCAGCAGTTCTGTATCAGAATCTTCAGAAACACCCTTGGTAATGGGAGGAGAAGGAAGAGAACAAATCGCCGCTTATGCAGCCAACGCCCTCAGCAAAATTATGTTGGTGTATGATGCTTTCCATGATGTTTTGGAATTGTCCAAAACCAACCCCTACGCCAAACAAGTGGTAAACTCCTGGGCAGAAGCAGAATGGTTTACGTTGCGTCCCACATTACCAGAATTTATCACCGTTACCGTTTTCAAAGTTCCCGGAGAAACTAACACCGACGACTTATCACCGGCAACCCACGCTACAACCAGACCAGATATTCCTTTACACGCTTTGGCGATGTTAGAAACTCGTCAACCGGGAAGTTTAGAAACCATTGCAGAGTTAAAGAAAAAAGGATTTCCCGTTGCTTACGTCGGTGATGTCGTGGGTACAGGTTCTTCGCGCAAGTCTGCAATCAATTCTGTATTATGGCATTTGGGCAATGATATTCCCTTTGTGCCAAACAAACGGGCGGGAGGTTATATTTTAGGAAGTGCGATCGCTCCCATCTTTTTTAACACAGCCGAAGATGCCGGTGCATTACCCATTCAATGCGATGTCAGCAAAATGGCAACCGGTGACATAATCACCATTTATCCCTACAAAGGAACTGTTCTAAACGCCGCAGGAGAAGTAATTTCCACCTTCAGCCTCAAGCCTGACACCATTTTAGACGAAGTTCGCGCTGGTGGACGCATTCCCCTCCTAATTGGGCGTACCCTCACCGATAAAACCCGTCTAGCATTGGGTTTAGCGCCCAGCACTTTATTTATTCGTCCTCAAGCCCCAGTGGACACCGGCAAAGGCTACACATTGGCGCAGAAAATGGTCGGTAAAGCCGCTGGTTTACCAGGAGTACGTCCGGGAACATCTTGCGAACCAATCATGACTACAGTGGGTTCTCAGGACACTACAGGCCCAATGACCAGAGACGAATTGAAAGAACTCGCTTGTTTAGGTTTCAGTGCAGACTTGGTAATGCAGAGTTTCTGTCATACAGCCGCATATCCCAAACCTGTGGATATTAAAACCCACCAAGAATTACCCGACTTTATCTCCTCCCGTGGTGGTGTGGCGTTGCGTCCTGGTGATGGTATCATTCATTCTTGGCTAAACCGGATGTTATTACCCGACACCGTGGGTACAGGTGGAGATTCCCATACTCGCTTCCCCTTGGGTATATCCTTTCCTGCGGGTTCGGGTTTAGTAGCGTTTGCTGGTGCATTGGGTGTCATGCCTTTGGATATGCCAGAATCAGTTTTGGTCAGATTTACAGGGGAATTACAACCAGGAATTACATTGAGGGATGTTGTCAATGCCATTCCTTATGTGGCTATGCAAAAAGGTTTGTTAACTGTCGAGAAGCAGAACAAGAAAAACGTTTTCTCTGGCAAGATTTTGGAAATTGAAGGTTTACCAAATTTGAAAGTTGAACAAGCTTTTGAATTAACTGATGCTTCGGCTGAACGTTCTTGTGCTGGTTGTACAATTAAATTAAGTGAAGAAACAATTGCGGAATATTTACGTTCCAATATTGCCCTTTTAACTAATATGGTAGCACGGGGTTATAGTGATGCCAGAACTATTATGCGCCGCGTGGCAAAAATGCAAGAATGGTTAGATCATCCAGTATTATTATCTGCTGACGCTGATGCCGAATATGCAGAAATAATTGAAATTGATTTAAGCCAAATCACAGAACCAATTGTAGCTGCTCCCAATGACCCAGATAATGTTAAGTTATTATCGGCAGTTGCCAATGATCCTGTACAAGAAGTATTTGTCGGTTCTTGTATGACAAATATCGGACATTATCGAGCAACTGCGAAGGTTTTAGAAGGTGCAGGAGATGTGAAAGCGCGGTTATGGATTGCACCCCCAACTCGCATGGATGAACACCAATTAAAGGCGGAAGGTGTGTATGATGTTTTCGTGGCTGCAAAGGCGAGAACTGAGATACCAGGATGCAGTTTATGTATGGGAAATCAGGCGCGAGTTGATGATAATACAACGGTGTTTTCTACCTCGACTCGTAACTTCAATAATCGCATGGGTAAAGGCGCTCAAGTGTATTTAGGTTCGGCGGAATTAGCAGCGGTTTGTGCGTTGTTGGGAAGGCTTCCTAATGTGCAGGAATATTTGGATATTGTGGCAGAAAGAATTCATCCTTTTGCTGATGATTTGTATCGCTATTTGAACTTTGATCAAATTGCCGGTTTTGAGAATGAAGGGAGGGTGATTAGTAAGGAGGAACAGGCGGCTTTGGTATAATGTAATTGGGGTGAGTCTTGATGGCTCACCTGAATGTTATAATTTACATTTTATGGGGAAGAGTCATTTTAAGAAAGCAATATCATCTTTGGAATCTCGTATTGCTGAACACAAAGAAAAAATTAGGCTAGAATTAGAGAAGGATTTTCCAGATCCAGGTTTGATTAATCATTGGGAAAAGGAAATCAGAGCTTTTGAATAAGGGATAAAACAAGCGTTAAAAAGATTGGGGAAAAACTAATGACACTCGCAAAACTAAAAATTACCAGTGAAAACTCAACGCTTAATCAGTTACTAATGGAATTACAGGAAGAATGCCAAAATGTGATTTCTCTGGTTAATCAATTACAACTTTCTGAGTTAAGCGATCGCCAAAAGGGTAAAATTATCTCAGAATTGCTGGTAGCTTCTATTCATTTGCATTCCCATTGTGATGAAGATTGGCAAAATTTAATTTCCGATGAGTTGGAAACTTTAGCAGATGATTAATGGAGAAAATCTTATGAATATAAAGAGGTGTAAAAATGATTGAATTACATCCTGAGTTTTTAACAAAAAATGGTCAAAAACAATTTGCAGTTTTACCTTATGAGGAATTTTTGAAGATTACGGAATTGTTAGAAGATTTGGAAGATTTAAGAGATTTACGGGATGCTAAGGAAGAAGAGAAAGATAGTCTTTCCGTATCTTTAGCTGATGTTAAGAAAATGCTTATACATAATCCATAGGTAAACAAAAATGAACTTTTACACAGTTGTTCTCAGACAAAGTTCCGGTTATTGGGTGGGTTTGTGTTTAGAAAATGGGATTGTTGGACAGGGAGATACTCAAGAAGATGCAGTTAATAAATTAAAGGCAGCAATAGAATCTTTTGAAGATGTTTATCAATCAGAAGATAATATTTATAAATCTCCTATTTCTATAGATGAATTACATGAATTTTTGTTAGTTGAGGAAAAAGAAAAACAATCAGAAATCTATGAATTGAGGAAGGTTTATGCCTAAAAATATACCTTCTTTAAGACCCAAGGAATTAATTAAGTTATTAGAAAAAGCAGGTTGTAGTTTTTATAGAGAGGGAAAAGGTGATCATTGTTTATATACTCGTGAAGTTGAAGGGAAAAAGAGAGTAGTTCCTATAGATATGGGTGCAAGGGAAATGTCTCCAGGTTATGTTTTACGGATTTTTCGGCAATTTGGTTTTAGTGATGAGGAGATTGAAGGTTTGTTGAGGTAAATCAAGGATATTTTTGATCAAATTGTTGGTTTTGAGGATGAAGGGAGGGTGATTAGTAAGGAGAAGCGGCTTTGGTATAATTTAGGTTAGGGTGGGCTGGATGGACTCACCTGAATGTTATAATAGTTTATTATCGGGGTCAACAATGCCAGCAAAGGATACTTGCCATGATGCGGTCAAAAATGCTTTAATTAAGGATGGTTGGACAATTACGGCTGATCCTTATTATATAATTTATAGAAAATTAAGACTTGTTGCTGATCTAGGTGCTGAACGTCCATTATCTGCTCAAAAAGGTGATGAGAAAATAGTGATAGAAGTTAAAAGTTTTCTAAATCCATCATTTATTTATGATTTAGAAAGGGCTGTAGGTCAGTATATCATTTACCGTAATTATCTTAAAAGAACCGCACCAGACCATCAGATTTACTTAGCACTTGGTCAACTTGTTTATAAAGCTAATTTTGATGAAACTATCCAAGTTGTTGTTGATGAAAACCAACTTAAATTAATCATTGTAGATACAGACAAGGAGGTTATTACCAAATGGATAAGTTAGAAAATTACCGTTTTTTAATCAAAAAAATCTTAACAGAATATCATCAACTTTTTTCCTCTGCATCTCCTGATAATATAGAAATGCTATTAGCTTTTGATGAGCAAAGAGATCAATATTTATGGTTTCAAGTTGGTTGGACAACTGAAGAAAGAATTAAGGGAATTTCTGTCCATATTCGCATTAAAAATGAGAAGATTTACATTGAAGAAGATTGGACTGAGGAAGGAATTGCAACAGAATTATTGAGGGAAGGTGTACCCAAAGAGGATATTGTTTTAGCTTTTCATGATCCAGAAACTCGTAAGTTGACGGAGTTTGCTGTGGCTTGATTAATTTATAAACAGGAGAAAATACATCCTTTTGCTGATAATTTGTATCGTTATTTGAATTTTGATCAAATTGTTGGTTTTGAGGATGAGGTGAGGGAATATTTCATGGTCAGGATATCCCGATAGAGAAATCAACTATCAATTAACTATGAAAATACATAAAAAAAGCTGATTATTCGGGGGGGGGTAGATATATTATTACTTATATTTGTGAATTTTGAGGATGTTTTAGGAAACAATTAAAACATAGCTTTTGTCAGCTAAAAATAATCAAATTGTATTCAAAGGAGCAAATAAAATGGTACAATTCAATGCAGCACTAAGAACAGAATATGAACAACTCTACAGAGATTGTCAAATCAAATCTGATAAACTAAGTCAAGTTGATACGATTGTTAATCGTCTTATAGACAATCGCTCTCGCTATAAAAAAGTAGAAAGACTGACTGATGTTCCTTGGTTCATCGTTGCAGTAATTCATCAACTAGAAGCTAGTGGAAATTTTAATACTCATTTACACAATGGCGATCGCTTAAGTGCTAAAACAATTAATATTCCTAAAAATCGTCCCCCCGGAAAGCCACCTTTTACATGGGAAGAATCGGCACAAGATGCTTTAACTTTTGATGATTTAAATAATTGGACTGATTGGAGTATTGCCGGAAGTTGTTGGAAACTTGAAGGCTACAATGGACTAGGTTATCGGCGGTTTCACTCTGAAGTAAAATCTCCTTATTTATGGAGTTTTTCTAATCACTATACTAAAGGCAAATTTGTTTCCGATGGTAAATTTGATACCGATAAAGTGAGTGAGCAATGTGGCTCTGTTGTGCTTCTCAAAAGAATGGAAGAAAAAGGATTTATTTCCTTATCACCAGAAAGTGGAGTGGGTGACGATATTGATACAACAACAAAACAAAAAGAGGTAACATGGTTTGAGCTTTATCGTAAGGAAGAAGATGGCACATCTTATCCAGTTATCGCCGCTTGTGCAGGTTCAGAAACTATTGAAGTAGTAGAATTAAAAACCAAACTAACGGATGAATTTGTAGATTTTTTAGGCAAATATCCGACAGCAAAAACCTTTTTAATTGCTCCCTCTAGTAAGGCTATTCCTTCTGTTACCGCACCTGATATTACCATTACTCCTACCACTGATTTACCAATCTTAACTCGTATTCTGCGTTGGGGTAGTAAAGGAGATGATGTTAAAGCCTTGCAAAAAGCACTTAATGATTTAGGATTTAATGCTGGCGAAGTAGATGGTGAATTTGAAAATAACACAGAAAATGCTGTTAAAGCTTTTCAGTTAAAAGCAGGTTTAATGATTGATGGGGAAGTTGGTCCCATGACTTGGGTTAAACTTGGTGGTAAACCTGGAGATAGCATTTCTGAAGATCCATCTGATCCTATTTATTTACGATTGGCTGGTTTTGCTGAAATTGAAGCCGCTAAAGGACTTACTTGGAGTAGTGCAAGTAGTGAAGCGGAAAAATACCTCAAACCTTTCCGTAAACCTATGCAAAGTATAGGTCATATCGGAAGTGATCCAGTTTTTTATAATTGGTGTGCGGCTTTTGTTGCTTATTGTTGTCGTAACGTAGGAATTGATATACCAGATCAACCTGAAGGTTTTTGGGCAACAATGGCTTTAGTTGAATCTTGGAAATTTTGGGCAAAACAAAACGATTTTTGGTGTCCTAAAGGTTCGGTAACTCCTATGCGTGGAGATATTGTTACTTTTGATTGGCCTGGTAAGAAGGCTACGGGTGAATTTAATCATATTGGCATTATCAGAGCATATTCTCAAGGAAGTTCTGTAATCAAAACTTCTGAAGGAAATAAAGATAATACCAGTGGTAACTTTACTCGTAATTTGTCCTCTGTCTCAGGATTTATCAGAATCCGTTAACTGAGTAGAGTAGGAACTATAACAAAGCGATCGCTGTTTGGGTGTGGTTTTGTGGAGAGCGATCGCTCTTTGGTTATGCTTTGGAAGTGCGATCGCTTATTTGATGAAAGGAGTTCAAGTGATCGCTTTTTTGTGATACCATCACAGCTAAGAAGCCCAACAAGTATGATCAGGAAAAGTACCCGCTTTCCAATGTTGACGTAACTTAACCATTGCTCTTGTTAAAATATGTTGATAATTTTCACTATTAACAGCTTCAACTTCTTGAATTTTTCCATCATTTTTATCAAGACGAATTTTACCTAAATGTTCAGGATCAGTACCGAAATTATAAGTAACACCTTGATCATCTTCATTAACTTTAATTAACATTACATAAAAAGCCATAATATTTATTGGTGAGAAATTTGCGTTTATGTCCTCTGCCGTTGTACTTGCAGTTTTAACATGATTTCCGCGTGCATTTCGCGGGTAATGGGATAGAAGTAGACTAAAACTAACCCGGCAATTAAACAAACAGTTGGTATTGGTCCAACAGCGATACGAATGGCTAAAAGTGCAGATTCAGGTTGTACAGGTAAAGAACTTTGTCCAGCAACCGCTTCTTTAAAACCATAAGCTTGTAAGGTATTACCGACCAAAAACAGCCCGAAAGCTAAACCAAATTTTTGTAATAAAACCATGAAACCATAGAAAATACCTTCCCGTCGTTGTCCAGTTTGCAATTCATCTAATTCAATCACATCAGGGATCATTGACCAGGGAATTAGATAAGCTGTAGAAACTCCCATACCTGCCATTACAGCCATAACATACATTAAACCAACTTGATTTGGCTGTAAGAAAAATAATCCAGCAGCCGCAATAATCCAGGAACTCATTCCTAAGAAATAAACGATTTTTTTGCCAATCTTTTTACTTAAATAACTCCAAATAAATAGCATAAATAAAGCCGTTCCCTGGACTGCAATCATAACTGTGGGGACATCTCCCTCTTTAAGTTTCATACAGTTAACGACAAAATAGGGAATAATGCTGGCTGTGATTTGCACACCTAACCAAGAAAAAAGATAGATAGCAATTACAAACAGAAAAGGTTTATTACTAAAGACAATTTTTAGCTGTTCAAAAAAGGGAATTTCGGCTTCTTGTGGTAATTCCATCCGTTTAGCTTCAAAAGCTAAAATGCGATCGCGCACCCCATAAACGCACCAATACAAGGATAAAACCGAAATCACGGTACACACAGCCGCTAAAACTAAATATTGTTGTTGGCGATCGCTAATTTGTGAGAAAATAATTTTTGATAAAATCAACGATAAAATACTGCCACCAATAGAAAACGTAAACCGAAAACTATTCAAACTAGTCCGTTCATCGTAATCTTGAGTTAACTCAGGAGTCATGGCTGTATAAGGCAAATTCACAACAGTATAAAATGCCTGAGATACAATCCCAATTACTACATAATACCAAAATAAACACCAAATATTACTACTTTTGTCAGCAGTAAATTGGGGGACAATCCACTGCAAGAAAAAGAAAAATCCAAAAGGAATTGCCCCATATAAAAGCCAAGGTAGACGACGACCCCAGAGCCGGGATTGGGTTTTATCAGTCAACATTCCCACCATAGGATCATTGATACCATCCCAAATTTTGCCAATCATCAAAATACTACCTGCCAAACCCGCTGGAATTCCTGCCACATTGGTAAAGAAAACCATCATGTAAAATACAGCAATATTTGCAGTAATCGCTGGTCCCAAATCTCCCGCACCATAAGCTAATTTAGTTTTAAAATCTAATTTTTCACTTGTTAGCGACTTAGGAAAATCGTTATTATCACCATGATCCTTAACCATAAATTACACCCTTATGAATTGACAATTGACAATTGATAATTGACAATTATTAACACACTTATTTTAGTTTTATGTCAGACCTTTACATTTCTTGGTCAGATTATCACCACAAAATTGAACAACTGGCTGTAAAGATTTATCAATCGGGTTGGGAATTTAACCAAATCGTCTGTTTAGCTAGAGGGGGACTGCGAGTAGGAGATATTCTCTCCCGCATATACAATCAACCATTAGCAATTTTAGCTACTTCATCTTACAACGGCGCAGGTACATATAAAAGAAGTAATTTAATTATTTCTCGTCAATTAACCATGACTAGTGAAAATTTAGGTTCACGGATTTTGCTAGTAGATGATTTAGTAGACTCTGGTATCACTATTCAAGAAACAGTTCCCTGGTTACAGAAACATCATGATTTTCCCATTCAAGAAATTCGCACCGCTGTAATTTGGTATAAAGCTTGTTCAGTTGTTGTTCCTGACTATCACGTTGATTATCTGGCTGATAATCCTTGGATTCATCAACCTTTTGAACATTACGAATCTATTAATCCTGCGGAATTGGCAAAAAAGATGAGTCAACGATGATAATTAATGTTATCTGTCATTTTGTTTGAAAGCGATAGCTGCGCTCGCCGAAGGCATCGCCTAAACCTTTGAGAGTCATATTTTGGGCGATCGCATCATGGGGTATCAACACATAAACCCAAGGCTTTCCATTGTGTTGTAGCATATAATTAGAAGCATTTTGACACCATTTAACGGCTACATCCTTCTTAGCAACCACTTGAGGACTATCTATTTCATCTCGATTTTTGGGTTCAAGCATATAGATAATTTCTGCTGTTTCTGCTACAAAATCGGGTTGATATTCTAAATAATTTCCATCCCATTTGTAATAAATTTGAAATTGTCCTCTTGCTGGTTTAAACCATTTTATTGCATCTCGTTCCAAAATTATAGATAATACTCTTTCTGCTTCTGATTGAAATTTTTGTTCTGCATAAAGGCATTTTTCAAAACCTGTAAACAGATATTTGAACATATTGCTTTTATCGGGAGGCGAGGTTCTATAATCTAAATAATTCCTTGCATTTGTGGTATAAGCACTCTCTTTTAAGGTTGTAAAACCTTTGCTAATTTTGGGTTTGTAATCAACTTTATCATCTTCCCAGAAATGTTTTATCATCTGGTTATGGACAAATTTAGCAATTTCGATTTGGTTATGAGATAAAACTTTATGTGTCTCTTCTTCTGATAAGTAAGTGAGAAAATGACTAATAACCTGACTTGCTAAATCATAAAGTAAATCAGCATTTTCATCATAACAAATATCATCAAAATTAACTAAGTTTTTGACAATATAGTTTTCTAACTGAAATTCTTCAGAATTGTCTGTTTTGATTTCTAAAGATGTAGAATCATCCGTTGCTAAAGATTGGATATATAATTCTTTTTTGGATGGAACACGATAATTTAAACCTGTCACATCTAAAGCAAAAGACCTAAAACCTGATTTTACTTCCCCTTGGGGAACAACAATAATTTTGGGAATATCAATGGTTTGTTGAATAACTAAATTAGTGGTTTTAGCCACAATATCTGCAATATCTGGTGGTGTGCTTACACCTTCAATTTCTAATTGTTCCGGCTGATATTCTCTAGCTACAGCTTCCCGCACTATTGATTGAACTTTTGGTGTTGAAAGATAGGATATAGTTGGTACTTTCTCCGGCTGATTTTCTAACTTTTGAATTTCTTGGTAAGTCAGATTTGCAATCTTTTGTTCGATGATAGATGCAAATATAGATGTTTGAATATCTTGGTTTTCTGTTTCTGGAATAGTTATATTTTTTTCACTCTTTTGTTCCGTCGTGATTCCTAAACTTTGGGCAAGTTTTGACTGTGAAACTACTGTTTTGTTTTTTTGTTCTAACTCTTCAGGTGTGAGAATAATTTGTTGCAATCTAATTTCTGATTCTGGGCGTTTTGCTTCTTCCACAATTTCTTGAAATTTGTCATGGGCAACAATATTTAAACGATCTACAATGGTGATACCTGTACGCTTTCCATAAGGTAAACGTAATCCCCTACCAATAGATTGTTTAATCAAAATTTCCGAATTTGCGGCTCTTAATGGTACAATTGTATAAAGGTTAGTCACATCCCAACCTTCCTTTAACATATTCACATGAATAACTATTTCTGTTGGTTCATCTGGATGTTCTACTTTTAGCAATCTTTCTACCATTTCATCTTCTTGAGCGCCTGTTTTACTAGAATCAACTTGAATGACTTTATCTTTGTAAAACCCTGCTGCAAATTCATCAGATTTAATCAGTTCTAAAAGTTGTGTAGCATGGGTAGTGTCACGGGCAATAACCAGCATAAATGGCTTAACAGTTGGCTTTCCTGTTTGAAGAGCATAAATTTTTAATTCAGCCTTAATATTTTCGTGTAAATAAATTCCATCTTCTAATTTGATTTGTTCAATTGCTCCTGGTGATAAACTGGCAGGATTAAAGTCTTTACGAGTAACAACAGCAGGATCTTTAACAAACCCATGTGTAATTGCTTTTCCTAAAGAATATTCATAAATAACATTTTTAAAATATACTGGTTTTTTACTGGTTTCTATAGAAGGTGTCGCTGTGAGTTCTAAACCCATTAATGGTTTTAATTCATTAATTGCTCGAATACCTGCTGAAGCTCGATATCGGTGCGATTCATCCATTAAAATTACTAAGTCTTTTAATTGAGATAGATAATCAAAATAACTTTCACCAATATATTCAGATAGTCGTTTGATTTTAGGGGTTTTGCCACCGCGTACTTCAGAATTAATTTTTGAAATATTAAAAATATTGATTTTGCAGGTAATTTGTGGATCTAAAATTGTTCTCGCATTGGTTTCATAGTTTTCACCTGTGATAATAATTGGTGAATTGATTGCAAATTCAGAAATACCTGTAAATACATATTTGGGATTATTAGGTGTAAAATCTGTAATTAATTTATTATAAATTGTTAAATTAGGTGCTAAAACAAAGAAATTCTTGATCCCGTGTACTAGATTTAAGTAGCTGATAAAAGCCCCCATTAATCGCGTTTTACCCACACCTGTAGCTAGTGCAAAACATAGTGATGGAAATTCCCTTTCAAAATCTGTAACTGTGTAGAATTGTTGATGAATTTTCGCTAAACTTGTTTCTATATCTGATTGTCCATTGATAGGCAAAATATCACAAACCCGATCCAAAATTTCTAATGATTTTCTTTGAGGTTGTCTGAGACTGAGACGATTAGCAATGTTATTAACGATGTTATTCATTGTATGTTATCCATCTAAAATAATGATTGTTGTATATGCTGTTGTTGTGGTTTTTGTGGTGATGGTTGTTCAATTTTTGGAGTTGCTTTAGGCAGGTTTTCGGTTTTTAAACTGTAATCATCGTGTCCCCATTCACAGCGTGAAAGTATTTGTTGAGGAATTTTTTTGATGGTCAGATTTGGGAATATATCAACTTTGCCACGAAAAGCACTACATAAAACTAATAATGTGCGTTCTTGTCCTACTTCATCAGCAAGTTGAGATAATTGTTCTTGACTGAGATTTTGGGTAGTGACATAAATAAAATCTCGTTCTGTAGAATAACCATGTTGCCAATAAAATGTATCTGATGGTGAGTATGTAAAGCCTTCAATTTTGCAGAGTGCTTCTGCTAACATAGCAGGGTTATATTCTTTATTAATAATCCAGTTACCCCATTTGTCTTTTTCTAATAATGATGGTGCAAGGCAATAATAACGAAATCCGCCGCCACCTTTCCAGTTTACTGTTTTGCTAATGCCACCTTGATCTTCGCCATCAATTACTTTTTTAAGTCGGGGAATAATATGGGTATGACAATGTTCCCCCAGTTCTATCATTATCCAGCGTCTTCCCATTTTGTGTGCAACTGCGCCTGTTGTTCCTGAACCTGCGAAGGAGTCGAGAACAAGATCACCGGGATTTGTTGATAAGTAAATAATTCGCTCAAGAAGCCTTTCCGGTTTTGGTGTATCAAAAACATTTTCATTCCCAAAAATTGAGATAATTTCCCTCTTAGCCTCTTGAGTATGTCCCACTTCCTCATTAGTCCACCAAGTCCATGCTACCTGTCCTTCAGACTCACTCAAAAACGTTTTACGGCGAGGCATAGAAGAGCCATCTTGACCGAACCAAATTCTATTATCTTCAACCAACTTGAGAAAGACTGACTCAATATTTTTCCAACATTTTCCGGCAGGTGGTTCAAAAGTAGCGCCAGAAGGTGTTGTTATCTTATACATTTGATTCGGTCTATATCCCTGTGCTGTATAGTCTGAGGAAACCCAAGAACCACGAGGATCATTATCAGGATTTCTATAAGCTGATTTTTGCTTTTCGTTTTTTGGCAATGGTTTAATTTTGTTTTTAAAATGATCCATACTTTTGGCTATGACGAGTAAATGATCATGACCTGCACCTAGTGTAGCTCTAATATCTGGTGAGAGTCTTTTCTGCCAAACCACATTCGCCACAAAATTTGCACGTCCAAAAATCTCATCACACATTACTTTTAAATAATGTGCTTCGTTATCATCAATTGTAATCCAAATAGAACCATCTTCAGATAATAAATTACGCAAAATTTCTAAACGATCTCGCATTAAACCTAGCCAGATAGAATGTTCAACGCCATCATCATAATGTTCAAAGGCCGAACCAGTATTATATGGAGGATCAATAAAAATACATTTAACTTTTCCTGTAAATTCCTGTTCTAAAGCCTTGAGAGCTAACAAGTTATCCCCAAAAATTAAGCGATTATCAAAAATATCATTTTCACTGACTCGATATGCAGCATGATAAGATTTTTCAGGATCTTCTAATAAAATTCGCGGTTCTAATTTGGGGCGAATTTCTTTACCAATCCATGTAAGTTCAAGTCTTTGCTTTTTAGTCATAATTAGTTCTGATTTTATCTCAAATATTAAAAAACCTCTCCCTAACCCTCTCCTACAAGGAGAGGGAAAAAGAATAAAAATGAATACTCAATATTTTTTTGTAATCCCCCTTCCCTTGTAGGGAAGGGGGGGTAGGGAGGTTAGGTTTTTCATATCTACTAATTTCCCAACATCTTCTAAGCATCCCTGTTAGCCAATTTTTGCATCACCGCACTGGTTAAAGACTTAACATCAGTTAGACTTCTAAAAATAGCAAGATAGCCTTTTTCATCACTAGCAAACTGAGATTCAGCGAGAGTATAAATTAATTCAGCAAGTTCTATACCAATTCTGGAGAACTCAGTCAAGTCATCTTGAGATAAATTAACTTCTGGTTTATTGATTAGAGATTTATAGCGTCTTGATAAAATATCTAATATAAACAATCTACCATGTTGATAGAAATTTTTACGCCGAGTTTCTGTTTCTGCTTTTCGAGAATCTTCAAAAATCTGATCAAGATATTCAAATATACGCACATAGCGACAAAGTGTAATTCCTGAAAGCTCATCACTAAAAAGTGTTGGATAATAACGCTTATAAAGCTGACTAATATCTTTCTTTGCGGCCACAATTATTTCAGGATTACTGCTAAAACAAGCCAGGGCTATTGCAGCTTGTTCAATGGTGATAGCACCCTGATTATCTGCTGATGGACGATATTGATAGACAATATTTGATACCATACATTCTTGCCGCAACCGTTCTTGATTAGGATCTAAAGCTGCAAAATAAATATCACGGACTGTATTTTGTGTATTCCTCGCTTTGGTGATTTCTACTCCTATTTTATCTGAGCTTGTCCCTAATTCAATGATGGTAACTAATAATTTTGCATTGGTAGAAATAGAACCATTAGCATTAAATACAGATGCAATAGATCCCACTGTTTGCGCTCCATTGACTATCGAAAACCCCTCTAAAGTAAATTGAGTTGAGTCCTGATTGTGTCCAGATGGTAAACTAACCTTTGCACAAGTAATGGTTAATCCATTATTGAGATAAAAAAGTTCTGATGGTTGTTCTTCTACAGTTTCAGCAATTGCTAAGTTAACATCTTCTGTACCCAGATAATAACGGATATTATTCTCAAATAATAATTTATTATGCTGGTTATATAAATTAGCTAGTTCAGCAGCATTCACTAATCCATAAAAAGCTTTTCTGGGCTGTTCTAAACAATGCCATTTTTCTAAAGTCAATTTAACCTCAATAGGTGCATTTTCCTGTTTCGCTGTCAACCATCCATAAATATTTTTAAGATTTAAATCTTGCCATTGAAAACGCAAATCAAACTTATTTAGTTCATTTTCTAATTGATTGAGATCATTAACTACATGAGTTCCCAAACTCTCATCTAAATATATATTACAGCCAACTATTATTACGCCATTTTTGTCTAAAGCATCTTCAATATCTTGTTGCAAGCGAGAAAAACTCGAATTAAATTTTTGAAACCGTTTATGGACAAGATCCCTAATTCCATCACAGAATTTTTTATTATCACCCATGTTGGGAGCATTTCCCGCTTTAGCCTGTACTAACCAAAGCCGATTATTAACCCGATCAAAATAAACTGCATCAATACCATTATCATCTCCTCCATTGATAATCGAGTGAGCAGCTTGAGGAGGAGTAAGATCAGCGAGATTAGTAATGGCAAATGCAGCCAAAGAACGACTTAAACGATTTTTATAATGTTGTTCTGGTGTCCAATTTCTCTGAAGTTGAGGGATCATCGGAAAATAATCCCGTGTCAAAACTTCAATGATTTGAGTCCTTTCGGCTGTGGTATTCGGCTTAGGCATTGAGCGATTAGAATTGTTTTTAATACATCATCCCAGAATTGGGTACAGGTAAGATACTTATTTTCAAAACAACCATAACCAAACAGGAAGAGTAAACAACAAAACTATCATCCCCATAGCTAAAGCAGTAACAGCCAAATCTCTATCCAAATCAAAGGTTTCTGCTATTACCAATGTAGCCAAAGCTGGAGGCATACCCATTTGCAAAACTATCACCTGTGCTGCATTACCAGTAACACCAAAAAATGAGAGAGTGCTACCTAAAATCATCGGCACTAATAGCATTTTAATGAACACACTACTCCCCGCTTGTGGTAATTTTCCCCAAGATTTTAGTTGGGAAAGTCGCATTCCAATTAACATCAAAGATAAAGCAACTGCACCCCAAGCCAATTTTTCCAAACAAAATACCACTGGAGAGGGAAGCGTCACTTGATGCAATAATAAGCCAAATCCAAAACTCCATAAAGCCGGATTAATCAAAATTACCTTTGCTATTTGCATCTGATTTTGGATATTATTACCAAACTTAGCAGCAAGAAACACACCTAAACCATAAGCACCAAACAGCGAACCCAACATATCGTAAAATAAAGCCCAGGCAAAATATTCTTTACCTACCATTGCTAAAGTAATGGGAAAACCCAAATTACCTGTATTACCTACCATTGCTGCTAGAATCAAACTACCTTGAGTTGTCGCGGGGGGAACTGAATCAGTGAAATGGGCTTGGGCTTTGATTCTTAACCAAGCTAATAATGCCCCCAGAAAGATTGCCAAGTGAGCTATTATCGGTGCAATCCAAATCTGTCCTGATAAATCTGTTTGTAGTAAAAAACCGATGATGCTTATAGGTACTCCCACCCAATAGAGAAATTGACCTACGTAAGTGGAAGTATTGTTAGGCAACTTACGTCCCAGTATAAATCCCACTAGGATTAATCCGACTAACTTGATATATAGTTCTAAAAGATTTATCAAAATTACACCATAATTCAAAATTAAGCATTAAACAAAACTCATTTCTTCTTTAACTAACTATTAAACACAAACAGGAGCAAAAACTTGAATAAAGCTGGGTTTCCTAAAAAACCGCACAATTCCTACCCTCTCTCTGGTGATGATATCCCAGTGGCTTTACGCGATACAAATGATGCAGGAAGTAAGATCAAAGTCCAACCTGTGGTTTTGATTATAGGTGGATTAACAGGATTTTTGCTACTGGCTGTCTCTAGTGGTTTTTTGTTTTCGCTGACGACACCTAAGCCAACTGCTAATTCTGTAGCTGCACCAATTAGTTCTACACCCATAGCCGCTAATACCCCAAATAATAATGATACGGTGTTGGGGCATTTTCCCTATTCAGAAGCACCAGAATCAGAATTAGCCCCAATTACGGGTGACAGTAGAATCAGAATGCGAAAAGCTGCCGCTGTCAAATTTCAAGCCATGGTACAAACCGCTAGAAGTGCGGGTGTAATTTTAGTTCCAATTTCTGGCTTTCGTTCTGTACAAGAGCAAAAGCAGTTATTTTTCGGTGTAGGCGCACAGCGGAATCAAACCCCAGCCGAAAGAGCATCCCTCAGCGCACCACCAAATCATAGTGAACATCATACAGGTTATGCGGTGGATGTTGGCGATGGCACAGTCCCAGCAACTAATCTCCAAGCTAATTTTGATAATACCAAAGCTTATCAGTGGTTACAAGCCAATGCTGCCAAATTTAGTTTTGAAATTTCCTTTCCGAAAAATAATCTTCAAGGCGTGAGTTATGAACCTTGGCATTGGCGTTTTGTCGGCGATACTGATAGTTTAGAAACATTTTATAAAGCCAAAAATATCAAACCTGTAAAAACACCATAATGATAGTCAGAGAATATCAGATATCTGACACTGAAGCAATAATGAGACTGTTTTATGATGTTTATGGAATGAAAAGCCGACCTACTCCCAAATAATTATCAATATCTATGATAATCTCAACTATACGATCAACACATTGTTCTCGATAATCATATTCGTCAATGCGATCAAGATTCCCAATTGTAATCACAGGAAATGAAGTTGGTGTATTTTCTTCACGCATTACTTGTTCTAATGAATCCTCACCTTTCACATTCCGATTAGCGGTGAGGATCATCATTTGATTTGCTTGAGCATAACACCAAACTGCGCGGTCATTACTATCCATTGATAAATCCGCTTCTCGAAATGTGACAAAACGAATAGATAGTAACTCAAGCCAACCGTTTTTCGCCAAGATTCCCAGCAAAACTACAGCGTATCCATCAAGATTGTAATCCACTAAAAATATCATGGCTTTATTGAGGTACGTTGGGCTTTCTGCTCCTCAAGTTTCGCCCAAAGAGCCTGTTTTTCGGGCTTTTGTGGTTTTGCTGCCATTTTTGCAAAGTGTTCGCGGTTACGTTCTTCCCAGTATTGATAAATTTCTTCTCTAGTTTGTAGAACTTCTTGATATTCAGCTTCTACCTGAGTATGATTTGTGTCAATGTAAGATAAAGCTGCACTAATTTGTTCATCTGTGAGATTGAATTTATCTCGAATTAACTTCGGAGGATACTGAGCCTTGATCAAATCTATTACATCATAAAGGGTGATGCGCGTTCCCGCAATTGTGAGTCCTCGCTCAGTCCGAATAATAAATGCTTTTTCACTTGATAAGATGGTCTTCATGTTTAAATTTATTTACCAACTACTATTCGTATTCTAATATTAATTAGATAACAATACCCTGTTTGAGATTGATCAGCCAAATACAAGCATTCAGCTTAATCAACAAAATCGGTGCAGTTCCCCACACCGATTTACATAATTTAACTCTAGTTTTCCGTGCCATATTCCTTAGGCTAATGCGGAAGCTTGGGGTTTGGCAAAAATCATCCTTCCAGCAGAAGTTTGTAAAGCACTGGTAACTACTACTCGCAATTCACCACCAACATAACCTCTACCTTCTTCCACTACTACCATTGTGCCATCATCTAAATAGCCAATTCCTTGAGTCGGTTCTTTTCCTTCTTTGAGAATTTTCAAATCAAGATAATCACCAGGTAAATAAGTTGGACGAACAGCATTGACTAAATCATGAACATTCAAAACTGGAACTTTTTGCACACTAGCAACTTTCGATAAATTGTAATCATTGGTGAGTAATGTGCCATTGATTTCTTGAGCAAAACGCACCAATTTAGCATCAACAGTGGCAGTATCTTCATAGTCCACAGGATTGATTAAAATGCGTTCGGGATAATTTTCCCGAATGCGGTTGAGAATTTCTAATCCTCTTCTTCCCCTCACCCGTTTTTGATCCTTACTCGCGTCGGCTACTTGTTGTAATTCTTGTAAAACAAATTGGGGGACAAGAATTAATCCTTCTAGAAATCCTGTTTCTAGTAATGTTTCAATCCGGCCATCTATAATGCAGCTAGTATCTAAAACCTTAGTATTAGCAGGTTTAAGAGTTCCTTCCACCACCATACTTTCCACAGTATTGGGGTTAATTAATCTTAACAAACCCCGTCCGTGAGTATCGGCTAAGTTCATTCCTGTAACAGAGAGGATAATACTGCCAACAACCGCAACAAGAGGTTTGATAAAACCAAAATCTGGGGGAATGGGTAATAAAAATAGCGGGGCTAACATCAGATTGGCGAGTAATAGCCCAATTACTAAGCCAATGGCACGGGTGAGAATGACTTCTAGGGGCATTTCCCGGACTTGTGACTCTAGCCGACGGTATGTAGTCTGGAAACTCAGCCCGACTGCACCACCGATAATGGCAGCAAAGACAGCGAAAACTAGGCGTAAGGCATCTAAATCACTAACTCCATTAAGAGTACCAGGGGGGAGTAGATCAGTGCTGAAATAACCTATTCCCGACGCTGCCAAGATAAATGAGAGAATAATAATGACATCCAGCATGGTTATGTTGTGTTCCTACAACGATATTTATTCGATAGAGTAAAGTATGCTTGTTTGAGTCCTTTTTAGTGATGGAATCATCTTAGCTGCTCAGGCAGACAGAATATGCCAACATTATAACTAAAGCGTTTTTACTGCATATTATTTTTATTCTTAGGGAAAAAGGATGAAAAGTTGTAAACAAACTCCTCATTTTCATTATTTTTAACAGTCAAATCAAATTAACTTCACTATTGTTCAAAATGAGTCAAAAAGATATTGGTTGGGGGATTCCCAGTTCTGCTTATGTGCATATTCCCTTTTGTCGGCGACGATGTTTTTATTGCGATTTTCCGGTATTTGTGGTCGGGAATAACTCACGGGGCGAAAATTCTGGGACAATTGGCGAATATGTTGAAGTTTTATGTCAAGAAATCAGGATTGCACCAACTTATAGTCAACCTTTAGAAACAATTTTTTTTGGTGGTGGTACTCCTTCACTATTATCAACAGCACAGTTGCAATCTATATTGACAACCTTAGAACAGCGATTTGGCATTGCCTCTGGGGTAGAAATTTCTATGGAAATTGACCCAGGGACGTTTGATTTTGTACATATCGCTGGTTATCGTAGCTTAGGAGTAAATCGCGTGAGTTTGGGTGTCCAAGCTTTCCAAGAAGAATTGTTAAAAACTGCTGGGCGATCGCATTCCCTTGTAGATATATTTACAGCTATAGAGTTAATTCACAAGGTCGAGATTCCCGAATTTAGCTTAGACTTGATTTCTGGCTTACCGTATCAATCTTTAGCACAATGGCAAGATTCCTTAATCCAAGCAGTAGCAGCCACCCCAACTCACATTTCCATCTATGACCTGACCATTGAACCCGGAACAGCCTTCAATCGTTATTACAAACCGGGAGATCATCCCTTACCCACAGATGAAACCACCGTCAAAATGTATCAACTGGGGCAAAAAACCTTAACTGATGCTGGTTACGAACATTACGAAATTTCCAATTATGCCCAACCAGGACATCAATGCCAACATAATCGAGTTTATTGGCAAAATCGCCCCTATTATGGCTTTGGTATGGGTGCAGCCAGCTATATACAAGGTAAACGCTTCACCCGTCCTCGTAAAACCCAGGAATATTACCAATGGTTAAAAAATGGTGCTGTCATTGATTGTGAAATCACACCACAGGTAGATGTTTTGTTAGAAACTCTCATGTTAGGGTTACGGTTAGCCGAAGGAATCAGTTTAAATTCCTTAGCAACAAACTTTGGCAACCATCAAGTTGAGAGAATTCAAAGCTGTTTGCAACCATACTTTGCTCAGGGTTGGGTGAAGATTGTTGGGGATAGGTTGCGTTTTAGCGATCCCGATGGTTTTATATTTTCTAATGTGATGTTAGCGAAGTTGTTTGAGGAGTTAGGAGAATAATAAATTATGTTTCGCGCAAAGGCGCAAAGAAGCAAAGGCGCAAAGTTTGAAATTTGTGAGTTTCCAATTTTATATTTTAATTTAGCAATGCCGATTATTGCATCAAATTATCATTTGCAACTTCACCAGGATAAAAGTTGAGGTTAATTAGATCTTCCCATAAATATAGGCATTGAGAAGGAAAGGTTGATAACGGTAAATTGGTTTCTCCTGATGCTAAATCCCTAGCATTTTCATAAGCTTCCTCAAGTGCTACTTCTAGAGAAGACTGCAAACTAGGATTTTCATTCAGTAATTTTATGATGTCTCGGCGTTGAATCCGAATAGTTGCTAACCAACTGCGACTACGTTTTGATGATTGATATTCCCACTTGAGTAAATGTCCAATTAAAATAATCAGACGATTTCTTAATTCTTGGCGTTCCCTTCTCCCCAAAGATTCAACTTCCTCAATTAAATTCACTAAATCAACTTGATTCCATAGCTGATAACGTAATAAATTAGCCTGTTGTTGAGTCCAGGCATAAAAATCCGCTTCATAAAGATTCAGGTTGACAGCGGATTCTTTCGCCCTTGGTGACTGCATAATTAAAACCTAGTAACGTTGAATTAATTATAACTCCCTTCTTCCTTTGCGCCTTTGCTCCTTAGCGTCTTTGCGCGAAACAAAAACCTAAAAAGTCACCACACTCCGAATAGATTCCCCCCTGTGCATCAAATCAAAAGCATCATTAATCTTTTCAATCGGCATCACATGAGTAATTAAATCATCAATATTAATCTTACCATCCATATACCAATCTACTATTTTCGGTACATCTGTCCGCCCTCTTGCACCACCAAAAGCCGAACCTTTCCAAACCCTGCCAGTTACTAATTGAAAGGGACGAGTGCTAATTTCTTTACCTGCACCAGCTACACCAATAATCACACTCACACCCCAACCTTTATGACAACATTCTAAAGCTTGACGCATGATATTGACATTACCAATACATTCAAAGGAATAGTCAGCACCACCGTTTGTTAAATCTACCAAATAAGGAACTAAATCACCTGCAACTTCTTGGGGATTGACAAAATGTGTCATGCCAAATTTTTCAGCTAATTCGCGTTTTTTAGGATTAATATCTACACCAATAATCTTATTCGCGCCCACCATTCGCGCCCCTTGGATCACATTTAAACCAATGCCACCTAAACCGAAAACTACCACATTTGCGCCTGGTTCTACTTTAGCTGTATTCACAACTGCACCAATTCCTGTTGTCACACCACAACCGATATAACAAACTTTATCAAAAGGGGCATCTTCCCGAATTTTGGCAACGGCGATTTCTGGCAATACCGTATAATTAGCGAAGGTGGATGTACCCATATAATGGTGAATCATGTCGCCACCGATACTAAAACGGCTCGTACCATCGGGCATTAAACCCCGTCCTTGTGTACCGCGAATTGCTTGACAGAGATTGGTTTTGAAGCTTAAACAATAATCACATTGCCGACATTCGGGTGTGTATAAAGGAATTACATGATCTCCTCTTTTTAGACTTTTGACATCAGCCCCTACTTCGACAACTATACCAGCGCCTTCATGTCCTAAAATTGCCGGAAATAAACCTTCAGGATCATCACCAGAAAGGGTAAAAGCATCAGTATGACAAACCCCACTGGCTTTAATCTCAATTAAGACTTCTCCGGCTTGTGGTGGTGCTAATTGTACAGTTTCAATTGTGAGGGGTTTTCCTGCGGTGTAAGCTACTGCTGCTTTAACTTCCAAGATGCAATTCTCCTTTAAGGTTCGTTTTTGGGATTAATATCTACCCAAATAATCATAGTTTGTGCTTACCATTCGCGCATCTTGGATCATTTTACCTTGGATAATTAATTGTCTGAATCAGGATGTCCAGGATTTAAGGATTTACAGGATGTAATTGTCAAATGTTCCCTCAGTAAATTAGACTAGATTTTAGTCGGTTTTAACCGACTTTGGCTTTTAGACAGGGAATTTATTCCTTGGATTCCTTTAAATTTAAAAAATAAACCATGATGAATAGTAATGATATCCAATATTTAATTAGCAAGGCTGACGATTTACTGAGGAATTGTCAAAATGCTATTATTCTCAGCAAACATGGAAACGTATTATCAAAAAATGGACAATATAATAAAGCATTTAAATTATTTGAACGGTCATTGCAGCTTCAACCTGATAATATTATTACTTTAACTAGCTATGGAAACGGATTATCTAAAGCAGGAAGACACGAAAAAGCTTGTGAGATTTTTGAAAGTTCTTTACAAATTAATCCCGATAATATCATAGCATTAACTAGCTATGGAAAAGCATTAGCAGAATCTGGAAATTATGAGAAAGCTTGTGAGATTTTTGAAAGTTCTTTACAAATT